>CAWASY010000058.1:0-37935 GCA_963784505.1 uncultured beta proteobacterium
TTGAATAGCGCCATAACTTAATGACTATACCTATCAATATCCCTCCGCATATTTACATTTTTGCAGCGATACTCGGCCTGTTGCTGATCGCGTTTGTATTCTTTTTTCTGATCCCCTCATTCGTTGTGTCCCGGCAACTGTCTGTTGCGATCCGGCGATTGCACAGGCTTGGCGGCAAGCCGGATGATAGTCTGGATGGCATATTTGCAAAAAATCCGGTGCTCGAACATCTATGGCGCGAATATGCCGATTCATTGCACAGGCAGGCAGGTGATGGACAAACCATCCGTTTGCGCTCAACGCAACCTGCCGGTATGGTCTTCAGACCGGATATTCTGGTGGACATTCCCCTGCGCAGTGATTTCTTTAAGCATTTGCCCGGTCTGTTTACCGGTGTGGGTATTATCGGCACATTTTATGGTTTGTTGATGGGGCTGAAGAGCTTTGTAATCTCGGAACAGCCTTCTGTGGTGCGCGAGAGTCTGACCAGACTATTGCACGGCGTATCGGAAGCTTTTCTGGTTTCCGCCGCTGCCATCACGCTGGCGATGATAGTCACATTCGCAGAAAAACTAATGATTTCTCGTTTAAATGCGCAGGTGGAACGTCTGGTGCAACTGCTGGATGGCCTGTTTGAGGGGGGGGCGGGCGAAGAGTATCTGGCCAGACTGGTGAGCGCGTCCGAATCATCGACTGCGCCTAAGCTGATTAAGGTCGAGCTCAAGCAGGTGCTTGCTGAATTGTTTGAAATGCAAATCGCAGCAAACAATGCCGCAACGCAAGTTTTGGCTGAACGTATTGTCACGAGTATCGAGCAGGGCGTGAAAGCACCGCTGACCGAGATGGTTGATGCATTGAACAGGGCACGCGATGATGAACAGGATTCTGTGCAAAGCCTGCTCTCGGCCATGCTGCAGGAATTTGGTAGTCAGATGAAGCAGTTGCTGGCGGTTCAGTCAGATGAAATGAGCCGTTTGCAATTGAAGGCGATCCAGTCGCTTGAAGCGACCGTTATCAGGCTCGAAGAGATGACTTCGCAATCTGGCGCACAGGGATTGAGCAGTATTGAATCGATGGCAGCGCAACTCGCAAGCTTAAGTGCTGCGGCAGAAGCACGACAGACTGTCATGAACGATCAGCTGGGTATATTTATCGAGCAGATGCGCCAGGTGTCCAGCCAGTCTCAATCGGATGCGCAACAGCAACTTCAAACTGCGCTTAATGAGTTGTCCTCACACATGAGGGGCGTGGTTGACGGACTGGGTGTGCAGGTGAGTTCGGTTACCGAGTCCAGCCTGAAACATCAGCAGGAACGTGAGGCGCAGGGGCAGGATATGGTGGTGCAGTTCGCAAGCCAGATTTCGGCGATGGTGACGGGGATTAATCTGGCCGTCACCGAGATGAAATCGGCCGTTTCTGCAATGCATGCGACGGGCGCAGAATCAATGGCGGTGCTGGGGCAGAGTGCCGATACCCTGCAACTGGCCTCCAGGGAGTTGGCCCGCACTGGGCAAAATGTGGCTGTGGCGCTTGATAAATCCACCACCTTAGTGGAACAGTTGATACAGGCTTCCGGTTCGATTGAGCATGCCACCAGTGGGTTGAGTGAGTTGTTTGGTGATTATCAATCAGCACGCAATGCCATGATGGAGCAAGTTTCTTCCCTGAAATTGCTGGCCGAACAGGTGCGCCGCGATGCCTCCATGTCAGGTGAAGTGTTGACACAAATCGAGGCAGCTACAAGCGGGCTACTTGAGGCGCAAAAGGATGCCGATCAGTATTTGGGGCGTGTTTCCGATGTGATCGGGGTGGCACACCAGTCGTTCAGCGAAGGATTGACCCGGGCAGTGGGGGAGGCAAATCGCGAATTTCACCAGGCCTTGTCCGATTCGGTGAAGCTATTGCGCGAAGGTATCCATGAGCTGGAGCGGACGCTGGAAGCGGCTTCCAGTATTTGACAGACATGATCAGAAAAATCGTGATTCCAGGCAGGCGGAACAGAGAGGAAGGTGAAAAACCCTTCTGGATTTCCTTTGCCGATTTGATGACGGCGCTGATGGTGATGTTTTTGCTGGTGATGAGCGTCGCACTGCTGGCCGTCACCGATCAGGTGTCGTCGGCAGACCGCAATAAGGTTGAGCGTGAACAGGACATTGTCCAGTTGCTCGATAAAATCGGCAAGGCGGCAGAAAAATATCCGGGCATTGTGGTGGATAAGGATAGAGCCGTGATCGATTTTGGTGACCGTGCCCGCTTCGATACCGGTAGTTCAATACTGAGTAATGATCAGGCGCAATATCTGAGCCAATTCGTTGCCGAGATATTAGTGATTGCACAGGATGGATTGGGCAAGAAATGGCTCAAGCGTATCGTTGCCGAAGGCTATGCCGATCAGCGTGGTGATTATCTGTTGAACCTGAATTTAAGTCTGCAACGCAGTCAACGTGTGTTGTGCGCGCTGTTAGCACCGGCACCGGGTTTGGCTTACACGCTCAGTCCGCCACAAAAGGAACTGGTGCGGGACTATTTTCTGGTGGGGGGCTATTCATTCAATTCCGCAAAAAAATCGCTGGAGGAAAGCCGTCGTATCGAATTGCGACTGGAGTTTTTTGGGGTGGATGAAGCGCATCCGCTACTGAACGATATTCCGCGAGGAAATTTTGGTAGCTGCCGGATATAGTCGCGTGGATGTACTGGATAAATTGCAGGCTACGTTACGTAATCTTAATCAGCTTGCGCTGACCCGCTTGCATGCAGGGGATGCGCTGCAAATGCATCGTGAGCGACTCGAATTGCTGGTCTGGGTCGAAGGGGGGGAGCGTCATGAGGTTCTGCCGCTGCAAACCATAGAGTTGGCACTGCGTTACTACCAGCAATATCGCTCACTTAATGGATTACGTCAGATACAGATGGTTTGTCAGGGCGTTACCCAGCATGTGGAGGGTAGGGCGGTGATCGAAAATGACGAGGCTTTCGAAAAACTGCTGCAGTATGTCGACTATTACCGTGGGCACCGGCGCGCCTTTCGCAGGCTCTATCGTGCCTTGCTTGACGGCTATTTTAGCTATGATGTGAATGTGCCTGATGCCGATCCGGTCGGTCGTGAAAACTGGCAGAAGCTCAGAAAATTCCTGGCCGGATATCTCGATTCCTTTGTTGTAACCGAATTTTCCCCTGACTGGCTGGTGACGTTGCACAGTAACCCGGATCTGTTGGAAGATAATCCGGGGCTATCGCTCGATAGCGCGGTCTTGCAAGGTGAGTGGACGGTATTTAACGAAGTTCGTGAATGTCTCGGACTTGACGCAGGTTCCTGGCTGGTGCGCCGACTGGTCATGTCGCCGGTGCGGGCGGTCGAGCAAATGGACGATGTGGTTTTCAGGGATCATCTGAATGGGCTGCTGCTGCTACTTAGTGAATATCCGCTGTTTGCAGCTGAGGGACTGACGATATTGCTGGATCGCTATGCCCGCTGTCAAGCCACGCCGACGCATGGGCGGCTTCGGGATTTTGCAACAGGACTTTGGGGTAATCCCTGGCTGCCGGATAATGCGCATAAATGGCAATGCAGTGCGCCTGCCAGAGCGTTGCAGGCGCACTGGTTGAAACGTCAACTGCTGGCTGAATTTTTTAGCTTATTCTGCAACGATGACAAGGCGCATCCACGTCGTCAGCAGTTCTGGGATCTGTACAGTGAGGATATGAAGGGGATGTATTTTGCCCTGGGTCAGGAAGCCTATGTGCTGGAAAATCAGCACTTTTACAAATTTCGCAGTCATGCCAAAGGTCTGATTGCCAGATTGACCGAGCAGCGGCACGGGGTGCATACCTGCATTATGCAATTTGAACGTTATCATGTGGTGGAGTTTAATCGGGAAAAGAATGTCGCCTATTTTTACGATACCCGGCAGGGCACGCCGTCCTTTTATTTCGGCAAGGGATGGATGGAAATCGGCGCAATCGGTGTGCAGGGCATCACGCAGGGCGCCGATGTTGGCAGAGCTGCGAAACAGTTGCGGCATCAGGATGGGCATTTGTTGACTTGGGAGGGGGGATTTGCCCGGGAGTTGGGTATGACAGCCAATGCCCTGCGTGCATTTTGTCGAAAGTACCGTTGTGGGTACGAAGAGCGCAATGGCTGTCTATGGATACGACCGGAACGGCTGGATAAATACGGAAGGCAGGTATGGTCAGTGCTGAATGGTTGGGGGTTCGATTTTGATATGGGGTCGGAAAGCTATTTTCGCAAAATATAGTCTCCAGCGACGTGCCGCATCATTATTTTATCGTGCGGTGAACAGCGTTAGCTAACCCAATTGTATTTTGATTAATAACAGATTATTTGTTATTTTTCACGCAGTTTGCCATGCTTCCCTCATTTCGAAAAACTGATTGCTCGTTCTGTCGCAGCAGGATTATTCAGTGTATTTTTGCGCTTCAATGTGCGTGTTTTGCGCCGTTTTCAAGGGCAGACGTACGGTAAGGGTTGTGCCTTTGCCTATTCCGCTGCGAATGGTCAGACGTCCATTGAGTTGGCGGATGCGCTCCCGGATGCCGCGCAGACCAAAAGAACGGGGCTTGTTGCTTGCGGCTTCGTCAAATCCGCAGCCATCGTCGGACATGATGAGCTTCAAGAAGGGCGTGGTGCTGTCCTTGCCCGCATCGGTTTTGAGAATTTTGACAACGACATGCCGAGCGGCGGCGTGTTTCATGATGTTGTTCAGCGCTTCCTGGAATATGCGGTACAAGGTGATGGACTGTTCATCAGGAATGTCGAATTGATCATCTGATTTGACGATTTTGCAGGGAATGCCGGTGCGGTTGGAAAATTCCCGCGCTTCGATTTCGATAGTTGCAACGATGCCAAAGCAATCGAGGTAGCCCGGACGCAGGCTATGCACCAGATCATTGGCTGCACGTCCTGCGGTGTCGAGCAAACTGACCATGTCGTCGGCCTTTTTTTGCAAGGCGGGTTTGTCGGTCGGCAGGCGCTGGGCCAGCCAGGCAACATCCATTTTCAGCGCGGTTATCAGCATGCCGATTTCGTCATGAATTTCCCGTGCGATGCGCGTGCGTTCAGCTTCCTTGATTTGCTCGATATGCGAGGACAGTTCACGCAATCGTTGTCTGGATTGTTTGAGTTCGATTTCAACCATTTTATTATGGGTGATATTGACCAGGAAGGCTTTCCAGTGCGTACCGTCGGCGTCGCTTCTTCGGTGTTTTGCGCGCAAATTGACCCATTTTATCTCCTGGCCGGGGGGGAGTACGATGCGTCCCTCCCAATTCCAGGCACACGCATTTTGGGCGGAAAGCAGCATGCCTTGTCTGAACGACCTGACATCGTCTGGATGCAGGCGGTTGATCAATAACGCTGGGTGCAATAGAAGTTCGTGGGGCGGGATGCCGAACAGGTCAAAACAGCCTTCGCTGGCATACGGAAAGTGCAGTTCTCCTTCGCTATCTAGGCGTATCTGACATGCCATGCCGGGCAGACTGTCCAGAAAGGAGTAGGGGGCGTTGTTTTCGTTTGCTTCGTGCAAAATGGCACACCACGGCTGCTCATGCAGCGCGGCTGCAAGCATGGCAGGGTCGGTCACGGTGCGATGAGCAACAGATGGCAAATTTGGCGCGAGTTGTGCGAGCTGCTCGCGATTGAAATCGGCGCCGGCCAGGGTATGTAGAATTAATGCGGTTTCCGACATTGTTAGCCTGTCCATGTGTGACGAATGGTCGAGCTTACTATAAGGGCCGCTTGCACGGCAACCTGAGCGGATATCAAATTCCCTCTTTGCGGCTTTTTACATCATAGGGTTCTTGTTCTTGCCGATAGTGGCGTGACTGTGGGACAATCCGCAGTTGCCGGGGAATCGGGGTCTGACCTCGATTTTCTTGCTGCTTTAATGATCGAATTTATTGGAAGAAAAAGAATGCCTATTATCACATTGCCGGACGGCTCGCAGCGCAGTTTTGATCAGTCGGTGACGGTTGCCGATGTGGCGATGAGTATCGGCGCGGGTCTGGCACGCGCAACGTTGGCCGGAAAAGTGGATGGACGTCTGGTCGATGCCTCGCACCGGATGTCCGGGGACGCGACGCTATCCATTATCACCGACAAGGATGCGGACGGCGTTGATATTATTCGCCATTCCATGGCGCATCTGATGGCGCATGCGGTCAAGGAATTGTTTCCCGATGCGCAGGTCACCATCGGCCCCGTGATCGAAAACGGCTTCTTTTATGATTTTTCCTATCAGCGCGCTTTCACCCCTGAAGACCTTGCTGCAATCGAAAAGCGCATGGCGGAAATTGCCAAAAAGGATTTACCTGTCACCCGCAGCGTGTTGCCGCGTGATGAGGCCGTGGCTTATTTCAATTCCATAGGCGAAAAATACAAAGCCGAGATCATTGCTTCTATTCCGGCAGATCAGGATGTGTCACTGTACACAGAAGGCAACTTTACCGATTTGTGTCGCGGCCCGCATGTACCCTCTACCGGCAAGCTAAAAATCTTCAAATTGATGAAACTGGCGGGTGCCTACTGGCGCGGCGACTCGAAAAACGAGATGTTGCAGCGCATTTATGGCACGGCCTGGGCGAAAAAGGACGAGCTCGAAGGCTATCTGCACCGCCTGGAAGAAGCCGAGAAGCGCGACCACCGCAAGCTGGGCAAACAGCTGGATCTGTTTCACATGCAGGAAACCATGCCGGGTATGGTGTTCTGGCATCCCAATGGCTGGACGTTGTGGCAACAGGTTGAGCAGTATATGCGCGGTAAATTCCGTGAACACGATTACAGGGAAGTGCGAACCCCGGCCATCATGGACAGAACGTTATGGGAGAAGTCGGGGCACTGGGAAAACTACCGCGACAACATGTTCACCACCGCATCGGAAAATCGCGATTATGCGGTCAAACCGATGAATTGTCCGGGTCATGTGCAGATATTTCAATCACGGCCTGCACAGTTACCGCGATTTACCGTTGCGTCTGGCCGAGTTCGGCTCATGTCATCGCAATGAGTCCTCCGGTTCCTTGCACGGCTTGATGCGGGTGCGCGGTTTTACTCAGGACGATGCGCATATCTTCTGTACCGAAGAACAGGTGCAGTCCGAAGTATCCAGCTTTATCGTGATGTTGAACGAAGTTTATCGCGACTTCGGCTTTCTCGACGTAATCGTCAAACTGTCCACCCGCCCCGAAAAACGTGTCGGTTCCGATGAAACCTGGGACAAGGCGGAAGCAGGTCTTGCAGCCGCATTGCAGCAGAACGGGCTAGCTTATGAAGTGCAGCCGGGCGAAGGTGCATTCTACGGCCCCAAGGTTGAATTCACGCTGAAGGATAGTCTGGATCGCATGTGGCAGTGCGGCACGATACAGTTGGACTTCAACCTGCCGGTACGACTGAATGCCGAGTTTGTCGATGAAGACAATACCCGCAAGCCGCCGGTCATGTTGCACCGCGCGATCCTGGGTTCGATGGAGCGCTTTATTGGCATCCTGATCGAACATCACGCCGGCGCCTTTCCGTTATGGCTGTCTCCTGTGCAGGCGGTACTGATCAATATCTCGCAGGCGCAGGCCGAATATGCTGCGGAAATAGGTCAGTTACTCAAGGATGCGGGCATCAGAGTGCAATTGGATTTGCGCAATGAGAAGATTACCTATAAAATCCGCGAACATAGCTTGCAGAAATTACCTTATCAGCTGATAGTCGGCGATAAGGAAGTGGCTGGAAGATTGATAGCCGTGCGTACCCGCAGTGGTGAAGATCTCGGACAGATGACGATCGAAGCATTAATCGAACGTTTTTTGTCGGAAATCAAATCGGGCAGCACGGTTTAATTTTTAAATGGAGACATTCCAATAGCACAGAATAAATTACAGCGCCTGAACGAAATGATTAACGCACCGCTGGTGCGACTCATTGGCGAAGATAAAGAACCCCTCGGGATTGTGTCCAGTGCAGAAGCGTTGCGTCTGGCCGGTGAAGCGGAGCTGGATCTGGTGGAAATTTCACCAATGGCGGATCCGCCAGTCTGTCGCATCATGGATTTCGGTAAATTCAAATATGCCGAAAGCAAGAAGCAGCACGAAGCCAAGCTCAAGCAGAAACAGGTGCAGGTGAAGGAAATCAAGTTTCGTCCTGGGACGGACGAAGGCGATTACAACATCAAGCTGCGCAATCTGATCAAGTTTTTGAATGATGGCGATAAGACTAAAATTACGTTGCGTTTTCGTGGTCGTGAAATGGCTCACCAGGAAATCGGCATGCGCCTGATAGAGCGTGTACGCAATGATCTGGAAGAGTTCGCGGTGGTTGAGCAGTTCCCGAAGATGGAAGGCCGTCAGATGGTGATGGTGCTCTCTCCGAAGGCTGCGTTGAAGAAATAATGGCTGGCTGGTAGCTGGTAGCAGAAAATAAATTTTGTTGATAGCAGGGGACGATCAGCAGGATGTTTTGAATAGATCCCCGAACAATAAGTGGTGTATGGGTTGACAAGTTTTTCCAGTCGGAAAACACCTTCCACCATAAATCAAGGAGCAGTAATGCCTAAGATGAAAACCAAAAGCGGAGCGGCCAAGCGTTTCAAGGTTCGTGCCGGTGGCAGTATCAAGCGCGCAAGTGCCTTCAAGCGTCATATCCTGACCAAGAAGACCACCAAGTGCAAGCGTCAATTGCGTGGCGTATCAGCCGTTCATTCAACCAATACAGCATCGGTTCGCGCCATGATGCCATACGCGTAAGGAGTAGACCATGCCAAGAGTAAAACGTGGCGTCGTCGCCCGCGCAACACACAAGAAACTGTTAGCCAAGGCTAAGGGTTACCGTGGTCGCCGTAAGAATGTATACCGTGTAGCCAAGCAAGCCGTGATGAAAGCGGGGCAATATGCCTACCGCGATCGTCGCCAGAAAAAGCGTCAATTCCGCACCTTGTGGATTGCGCGTATCAATGCGGCAGCACGTGAATTCGGTATGCCATACAGTGTATTCATGAACGGTCTGAAAAAAGCGGACATCCAGGTAGACCGTAAGGTGCTGTCTGATATCGCGATTTTCGACAAGCCGGCATTTGCTCATTTCGTCGAGCAGGCAAAGGCAAGTCTGGCTGTATAAGTATTTGCAAGCTGTGTAACTAAAAAAGGGGGCGCAGGCTCCCTTTTTTGCTGCGACCGACAGGGCGCACTAAATTGTAATGGTGTTTTATGGAACAACTTCAACAAATTCAGGATCAGGCTTTGCAACAATTCGCGCAAATCTGCGACGAGACGGAGCTGGAGCAGGTCAAAGCAAAATATCTTGGGCGCGATGGCTCTTTGACAGCTATGCTCAAGGGCTTGGGTAAGCTCACCAATGAGGAGCGCCCGGCGGCGGGTGCACGCATCAATCAGGTCAAGCAGGCAATCGAAGCGGCGCTGCAACAGCGACGCGACACTCTGGCGCGTGCCCGCCTGGAACTAAAGCTGGCCGCAGAGTCGCTCGATGTGACGCTTCCAGGCAGGGGGATGGCAATGGGTGGGTTGCATCCCGTAACCCGCACGCTGGATCGCATCGAAACGCTGTTTCATTCGCTAGGTTTTACGACGGCGACCGGCCCCGAGATCGAACACGATTTTTACAATTTCACTGCGTTGAATATCCCCGAGAATCATCCGGCACGCGCGATGCACGACACCTTCTACATTGATCCGGAACACGTGCTGCGCACGCACACTTCGCCTGTTCAGGTGCGTTACATGGAAAAGAACGAGCCGCCGCTGAAAATCATCTCGCAAGGCCGTGTATATCGTGTTGATTCCGATGCCACCCACTCACCGATGTTTCATCAGGTCGAAGGTCTGTGGGTCGATGAACAGGTCAGTTTCGCCAACCTCAAGGGGGTAGTGCAGGACTTTTTGCAACGCTTCTTCGAACAGGATGATTTGCAGGTGCGCTTCAGGCCCTCATTCTTTCCCTTTACCGAGCCGTCGGCCGAGATGGATATGAGCTGGCGCGGCGGCTGGCTGGAAATCGGCGGCTGTGGCATGGTGCATCCCAATGTATTGAAGCATGCGAACATCGACAGCGAAAAATATCTGGGTTTTGCATTTGGTCTGGGTGTCGAGCGCCTGGCGATGCTGCGCTACGGCGTGAACGATTTGCGCCAGTTTTACGAGAGCGACCTGCGCTTTCTGACACAATTTAATTAAGAAACTGCCATGAAATTCTCCGAAAATTGGTTAAGAAGCTGGGTCAATCCCGATTTGTCCAGCGATGCGTTATCCCATCTGCTGACGATGGCAGGGCTGGAAGTAGAGGCGCTGGAAGCTGTCGCACCCGCATTCAATGATGTGGTTGTGGCTGAAGTGTTGTCAATTGTCAAACACCCTGATGCTGACCGATTGAACGTCTGTCAGGTCAATGTCGGGGAAACTGAGCCGCTGACTATCGTGTGCGGGGCGGCCAATGTGGCGGTGGGTATCAAAGTGCCGTGCGCTCGCATCGGTGCCGTGCTGCCGGGGGATTTTAAGATCAAGCAGGCTAAGGTGCGCGGTATCGCGTCATTCGGCATGTTGTGTTCCGAAAAGGAGCTTGGATTGGCCGAGTCCGCCGAAGGACTGTGGTTATTGCCCGCAGATGCGCCGGTCGGTGTGCTGATGCGCGAGTATCTGGAACTGGACGACAAGCTCTTCACACTCAAACTCACGCCTAATCGCGCGGATTGCGCCGCGATGATCGGTCTTGCGCGGGAAGTTGCGGCATTGACCGGCAGTTCCTTGAATTCATTCGATGTTAAAGCGCAGGCGGTCGCGAGTGCCGAGCAGCTAAACGTCGTGGTGCTTGACCCGCTAGCCTGCCCGCTGTATTGCGGTCGTCTGGTTAAAGGAGTTAATGCGGCGGCTGCTACGCCGGTCTGGATGCAACGTCGTCTGGAGCGCAGCGGATTGCGCACCATTAATGCCGTGGTGGATATCACCAACTACGTGATGATGGAATTCGGTCAGCCGATGCACGCATTTGATGCGGCAAAACTGACTGGTGGCATCACGGTGCGCGCAGCCTGTGCAGGGGAAACGCTGGTTTTATTGAACGATCAGACCGTCGTGCTGGATGAAAATGTACTGGTGATTGCGGACGATGCGAAGGCGCTTGCGCTGGCAGGTATCATGGGTGGGGCCGGTAGCGGTGTGGAAACGGCAACGACGGATATTTTTCTGGAAGCCGCATTTTTTGCGCCGGATACGATGGCGGGACGTGCGCGGCGCTTTGGGTTGGCGACCGATTCCTCCTTCCGTTTCGAGCGCGGGGTGGATTTTGCATCGACCCGCCGTGCAATGGAACGCGCAACCCAGTTGATTCTGGAAATCTGCGGCGGACAGGTCGGTGAAATGACCGAGGTTGCAGGGGTGTTGCCTGAACGCAGTGCAATCACCTTGCGCCCCTCCCGCGTCGCCCGTGTCTTGGGTATCTCGCTGGAACCTCTGCAGATATCCGATCTGCTGACACGATTGCAGTTTGAATTTACCTTTAGCGGCGAGCTTTTTAGTGTTATCCCGCCGAGCTTTCGATTCGATCTGTCCATCGAATCGGATTTGATCGAGGAAGTCGCGCGTCTGTATGGATACGACAATATTCCGGCGTTGGCACCCAAAGCGGCATTGACCATGCTGCCTTGCAGTGAATCACAGCGCAGTCTGGCGCGTATCCAGCAATTGCTGGTTGTGCGCGACTATCAGGAAATTGTCAGCTACGCGTTTGTCGAGGAATCCGTTGAGAGGGAACTTTGCGGCAATGATGATCCGGTTGCGTTGCAAAACCCGATTGCGAGCAATCTGGCCGTGATGCGCAGCTCATTGATCGGAGGTCTGGTGGGGGCATTACGCTTTAATCTTAACCGCCGTCAGTCGCGGGTGCGTCTGTTCGAAGTGGGCGCGTGTTTTTCCCGAGGTGATAAGACTTATCTGCAAACCCAGCGCCTGTCCGGCATCGCTTATGGTTCGCGTTTTCCCGAGCAATGGACATTAGTTGCCGAGTCCGTGGATTTCTATGATGTGAAATCCGACATCGAAGCCTTGTTTGCGCCGCAAGCTGTACGTTTTGTGGCTGAGGCTCACGCAGCGCTGCACCCGGGCCGTTCGGCGCGTATCTATTGCGGTGAACAGGCGATCGGCTGGCTGGGTGAATTGCATCCGCAAAAATTGCAACAGTATGATATGGCGCAGGCGGCTATCTGGTTTGAAGTTGAACTGGATGCGCTGACAGCCAGCTCAGTACCCAAAATGTGTGAAATTCCAAAGTCTTTGCCGGTTAAACGTGATCTTGCCGTGCTGGTGGATGAGGCTGTGACCGTGCAGGCGTTGCTCGATGTTATGATGCAGGTCAATGCGCCGCATGTGCAGGAAGTTGTTTTGTTTGATGTATATCGCGGTCAGGGAGTGGAATCAGGCAAAAAAAGCCTTGCATTCCGCGTGACGTTACAAGATACTCAAAAGACGCTCACCGATGCCGAAATCGAACCTGGGATCGCGCTATTGGTGGCGGCATTGAATATGATGGGTGCGCAACTGCGTATGTAAGGGAGAGGTATGATAACAACATTAACAAAAGCGGAATTGGCTGATTTACTGTTTGCCAAGGTGGGTCTGAACAAGCGGGAAGCCAAGGATATGGTCGAAGCGTTTTTCGAGGAAATTCGAGTTCAGTTGGAGCAGGGCGAGAGCGTCAAATTATCAGGTTTTGGTAATTTTCAACTGCGTGACAAGCCGCAACGTCCAGGTCGAAATCCAAAGACCGGCAAGGAGATTCCTATTTCCGCACGCCGTGTGGTCACCTTCCATCCGAGTCAGAAGCTCAAGACCATGGTAGAAAAGACATATCATGGAACACCAGAAATCTAGTTCGGAACTTCCCGCCATTCCTGCCAAGCGTTATTTTACGATAGGCGAGGTCAGCGAGTTGTGCGGGGTGAAAGCACATGTGCTCAGGTACTGGGAGCAGGAATTCACCCAGCTGAGCCCGATCAAGCGTAGCGGTAACCGTCGTTATTACCAGCATCACGAGGTAATACTGATCAGACGCATACGGGAATTGCTCTACGAACAGGGTTTTACCATCAGTGGTGCACGTAATAGGCTCGATGGTGGACGCATTACCAGTAATGGCGCTGAGTTGGAAGTTTCGGCAGAATCGGTCGGTGCAACGGTGCAGCCGGGTGAGAAAGTCATGCCGGGAATCAATATTGCCGCATTAAAACGTGAAATTCGTGACATTATTGCGTTATTGGATGCATAAATAGCGTTCTTTGATTCGGATTGCTCTGTTATAATTGCGGGCTTCAGCGTGTAGCGCAGCCTGGTAGCGCACTACCTTGGGGTGGTAGGGGTCGGAGGTTCGAATCCTCTCACGCTGACCAGATTAATCAACGGGTTACAGTTTAAAAGCTGTAGCCCGTTTTGTTTTTTTGTTGTTAATGTGCGCAAGTGTATCCAGTCTGTCGGTGCGGATGATCAGGATTTTGATTGTGTGATAAATTGCAGCTGATTCGGGAGGCAATCATACATAACCGAAATTGATGCTGGGTCGGGTTATGGTAATTGCATTCATTAATTTGTTATCATGCGAGGCTTGATAATTATTGAAAATAGTTTATGGCCTTTTAAGCCTGCCGACGCAGCGCAACTTTGTGACTGTTGCGTGCTGGGTTCTGAAGCCAGAATATGACTATCCTGTTTACCGATGCGTATCCTGATTAGCAATGACGATGGTTATTTTGCCCCCGGACTGGCGATACTCGCCGAATATTTGGCAAAAATTGCCGATGTGGTGGTCGTGGCACCTGAACGCGACCGTAGCGGTGCGAGCAATTCCCTGACACTCGATCGCCCGCTCAAGTTGAGGCGTGCGGCCAATGGTTTCCATTATGTCAATGGCACGCCAACCGATTGCGTGCATCTGGCGGTGACAGGCATGCTCGATTACCAGCCCGATATGGTTGTCTCAGGCATCAATGCCGGTGCGAATATGGGTGACGATACAATTTATTCCGGCACGGTGGCGGCCGCGACCGAAGGATATTTATTGGGCATACCGGCACTGGCTATTTCGTTAGTGGGCCGTGAATTGTCCTATTATGAAACGGCGGCACGGGTTGCTGTTGAGCTGGTGCAACGTTTTGCGAAGCAGACGCATGAAAAACCCTGGTTGCTGAATGTCAATGTACCGGATATTCCCTATGATCAATTGCAGGGGATGGAGGTGACGCGTCTGGGTAAACGCCACAAGGCGGAACCGGTGATTCGGGCGCAAAATCCGGCGGGTGAAACGGTCTATTGGATAGGGGCTGCCGGTGGCGCGCAGGATGCCGGCGAGGGAACAGATTTCTTCGCAGTGAGCCAGAATCGCGTCTCGCTTACTCCCTTGCAGATTGACCTGACGCAGTACGGTCAGCTTGGTGCATTAAAGGATTGGTTGAAAGACAAATGAATACGCTAAAAAACGGTATTGGAATGACCTCTTCACGTACCCGGCTGCGCATGATTGAGCGTCTGCGCGAACAGGGGATCAACGACGAAGCGGTGCTTGCGGCGATGTACGAAGTGCCCCGGCATTTGTTTGTCGATGAGGCGCTGGCCTCGCGCGCCTATGATGATGTGTCGCTGCCGATCAATTACGAACAAACCATTTCGCAACCCTACATCGTCGCGCGCATGATCGAGGTGTTGCGCAACGCCGGTCCGCGTCCAATCCATCGTGTACTGGAAATCGGCACCGGCTGCGGCTATCAGGCGGCGGTACTGGCCCATGTGTTTCCTGAAGTTTATACCATGGAGCGCATTGGACCGTTGTATGAACGGGCCAGGAAAAAATTGAGTGAATTGAACATGACCAACATTACGGTGCGTTATGCGGATGGCAGTGCGGGTCTGCCCGAGAGCGCACCGTTCGATGGCATCATCCTGGCGGCCGCAGCGCCGGTGATGTCAGCAACGTTACGTATGCAACTGGCTGTCGGCGGGCGTATGGTGCTGCCCATGGGCAGGAAGGAACAGTGGTTGTATCTGGTCGAGCGTGATGCACAGGGGTTTCGTGAAACCCGGCTCGAACCCGTAAAATTTGTACCGCTATTGATGGGAAAGCAATGAAACAGTTTTATGTTGGTCTGGTAATCGCAATGATGTTGGCGGGCTGCGCATCGAGTGGTCATCGCGCCCCTGTGGTGGAGCGCAGTGTAATGAGCAGTAAAAAATCCGTCACAGCGAAGCGCGACATGACGGACTGGCGGCCTAAAGTGCATGTGGTGAAAAAGGGTGACACGCTGTTTGCCATCGCCTTCGATTACGGACTTGATCCGCACGAACTGGCCGAGCAGAATCACATACCGGACCCCAATCAGATACAGGTCGGGCAGATAATCAGTCTGTTTCCGAGTGCAACTGCGGTATCCACTGCTGCACTACCTGCGGCAATGCCGGTTGAAAGTAAACCGCTCCAGCCCTTGGTCAAGGATCAGCCTGTTGTGGTCAAATATGCCTATAGCGAAGCCGCCGTTGCCAAGGTGGAAGCTGCGCAGAATGGTGGAACGAAGGCGGAACGGCAGGTGAGTGTCAGATCGGAAACGGTGCAACCGGTAAAGGCGGGTGCAGTCACTGAGCCTAAGGCAGGTGTTGAAGCCGAGCCAGTTAACGCGAAACCACAGGCCGCACCGGATGCGCAGGGAGATAATGCGATCGAATGGAGCATGCCTACCCGTGGGAAAGTAATCAACGGTTTTTCCGAAGCTGACAACCGCAAGGGGATCGATATTGCCGGCAAGCTGGGCCAGCCGATTTATGCCAGTGCGCCGGGCAAGGTGGTCTATAGCGGAACCGGTTTGCGCGGATATGGCAAGTTGCTGATCATCAAACACAATGCCACTTACCTGAGTGCCTATGCGCACAACGACAAAATGCTGGTCAAGGAAGGCGAAACGGTGACGCGTGGTCAGAAAATCGCTGAGATGGGTAATTCGGACAGCGATCAGGTCAAATTGCATTTCGAGGTCAGACGCTTGGGTAAGCCGGTGGATCCGGCAGATTATCTGCCGCTGGGCAAGCCTTGATTCAGAATATCCTCAACGTCGTCAATCATGATCGTAATAGCGCCGAACTGCGCTATGTCTATCCGGTGGTGTCGCGCCGCGCGGGTGGCGTGTCGGTTGGCATCAATCTGAATCCCAATAATGCCTGCAACTGGCGCTGTATCTATTGTCAGGTGCCCGAACTCACGCGAGGCACCGCACCGCCTGTCGATTTGGCTTTGCTGGAAACAGAGCTGCACGATTTTTTAAATCAGTTGCTGCACGGCGACTTCATGCAGACCCGCGTGCCGGAAGGTGTGCGGCGCATCAACGATATCGCGCTGTCCGGTAACGGCGAGCCTACCAGTGCAAGCGAATTTCCTGATGTCATCGAACTCATTGCGCAGGTGCGCAAGGGGCTGGCCTTACCCGATAGTGTAAAAACCGTGTTGATTACCAATGGCAGTTTGCTGCATCGTCCCGATGTTCTGCAAGGGTTGCGCGACATGGCCAAAATCAGTGGCGAGGTGTGGTTCAAACTGGATCGCGCCAGCAGCGAGGGTATGCTGAAAATCAATGACACGCACGCCCGTATCGAAAAAGTGCGTGAAAATCTGATTGCATCCATCAAAGCCTGTCCAACCTGGCTGCAAACCTGCTGGTTTGCGTTAGATGGTGTGCCGCCTGGCCGTGAGGAGGAGGATGACTATCTGGATTTTCTGGCAAGTTTGCTGAGTGACGGTCATCCATTGCAGGGGGTATTGCTGTACGGATTGGCCCGTCCCTCCCTGCAAATGGAAGCGCCACGCTTGGCCGCTTTGCCATCCGAAGTTCTTCAAAATTTCGCCGCCAAAATAGAAAATCTGGGTTTCCAGGTTAATATAAGTATTTGATAATAGGAATATTCCTATTTTATTTACCTAAAAATATCGTTTGATAATATATCGTTTAATAGTCTTAAAATAATCCGCATAATTACTTTCAACAGGGGTATATTGCGCTAAGAGCGGTCGGCAATTCCAAATCAGCCATTTGTATAAGAAGCTGTGCGAGAGATAGAAGAGCGCCATTTGCACATCAAATATTCTCTTGGGGGGATGGGTTATGCGCGAAGTTACGTTATGTCGTCAGGCGATAGGTATTTGCTGCATTCTTGCATCTCTCTCTTCAGCGCAGGCTCAGGAATTCACATCGAATGTGCTCTCCAGTAGCTTTGCACAAACCCCCGTTGCACCCAACAGCGTTGTCTCCATTACCTTCGACAAATCGCTACAACTGCCTGCTTCCCACATTGCTGTCTTTTACGGCAATGAAGATATTTCGATGAATTTCCTCCTATCTTCACCGGACGTGCTACAGGGCGATTTTAGTTTATCGCCATTGAGCGCGGGCAAACAAATGCTCCGTATTTTTATGGTTACTGGCGATGATCAGTGGATAGAGTTGGCGCACCTTCCCCTTGCCATCGACAGCGGCAAACCCGTTTTAACCACCAAGTTGACACCTAGCCTGGTGATTGGCGCCAAAAGCCAGGTCTATGAAAAAACACAGCCCGACACCGCGCTATCTGGCAGAACCGGCTATACAGATATAACCCTGCAGGCCGGACTGGCAACCGATTCATCCGGTGAAGACTGGCAGGTGCACTCGCAGACGTCCGTGCTGGGCAGCAGTTTACGTCAGGAAGATGTGGCCTACAGCATGAGCGGGGCGAACGCCAATAAGATTGATATTGCCAGCTATCTCGTTCAGGCAACGGAGCACAATCGACTGGGAGACGCCTCTCTGGCGGTGGGCAATGTGCAATATGGCAATAATCCGGCGTTAGTATACCAGTTGGGCAATCGAGGTGTAGTGCTCGGTCAGAAATTTGGTTCCCGGGTGGATTTATCCTTCGCATCCCAGGCCGGCGGCATGATCCTAGGGGCGAATAATTTGCTGGGTATAGGGGATGCCGGTCATCGGATTGATTCGGTTACACTGGGCACGGAATTATTAGAACGCGCCAACGGATTGCGGGTCGAGTTCACTCATACCAATGCCGTGGTGCGTGCGCTCGAAGCGCCAGGTATGGGGATGGTACCCGAAGCGGAAAGAAGTAATGGCTGGGGCATGCGGGCAACGAGCACATCGGTGGATCAGGATTTACGTGGTGAGTTGCTGTACAGCGTAAGTAATTACACTTCTGCCGGTGATCCCTCGTTATCCATTGCAGCAGGTCCCACCAACAAGGCCGCGACTTATATGATGAATGCGGGCTATGACGCATTGCGGAATGTCATGTGGGGAAGCACGCCCGTCTCTTTGACTGTCGGATTCAGGCGCGAGCATGCAGGTGCCGGTTATCGATCCTTGGCCGCTTTTTATGGTGCCGATTATTTGATGGATATTGCATCGCTCAATGCCAATTTTGGTGTGGTGAATACCTCCTTGCAACTGAACCGTCGTGAGGATAATGTTGATAACCTGCCTGGATTTTTGAAGAACAGGGTGCAGGGCACTACCTTCAATATCAATACGCCTCTGGCGCAGCTTGTTGGTTCCACTCAACCTATCGTATGGCTACCGACGCTGGGTTACAGCTTCAACCGCAGCCATAACTTTGCGGATACAAGTTTTGTGCCGCTCGGTGAAACGGTCGCCGATCTACCCGATGTGCTGGTTACGACGCATACACTGAATCTGGGCTGGTATGTCAGTCCGTTTATCTTCGGCTACGCCTACAGTCACAATTTTCAGAATACCCTGCAACAATTGTATGCAACTCGCGATATTCGCGATGTTCGGCATGCAATCAACCTGACCTGGATGCCCAGCCCGCAGTTGTTTTTCAGCGGTGCAATTGATACGACGCAGTCTGTGCAACTGGATACAGGTATGGCGCGCAATAGTCATAACGGGCAATTCAGCCTTAACTGGATTGCCAGTCCTCAATACACGCTAAGTGGTGGTATGAATATCGCCTTGAGCGGGGATAGTTTTGCGACGCAGTCGCAGCGGTTCAATCAGACGCAATGTCAATTGACACGCAACTTTGAATGGACCGGCTATAACAATAAAAAGGCACCCGGACAAGGCTACGCAAGATTTTATCGCAACGTGGGCGAGGCCAGTTATGCCAGCTTTGCCCCTGCCACTTTGATCAAAACGGGCAGGACAACGTTGATGTTGGGTATTAACCTGACACTATTTTAGGGATATTAAATCATGAGACCTCTCGCATATAAGTTGTTCCGTTTTTTTGCGGCGTGTTCCTTCGTGCTAATGTCCAGCACATGGGCTGTGCCTATTGGTGGTGCGGGTGCGGCAGGTGGCGCAGCAGGTGGTGGTGCAGCAGGAGGTGGTGCGGCATTGGGTCCGGCGGGAACGATCGTTCAGGTATCGCCGACGCTGGCGGATGTGTCAAGTTCGGATGCGAGCAACGTATCGATACGTTATTCCTTTACTGGCGTGGATCTTCCATTGGCAGGACAGTTTTGCTCATCGCTGGTCGGTGCGTACCCCCCCGGTGGCGTTGTGGTCGGTAATCCTTGTGCTGTGCCGATAGGTTTTGTGGGCAGTATCTTGAATTACAGTCCGCTCAGTCTGATTGCCAGTGAAAACCTCTATGTGCCTCAGTCCGTTGCCAGACTGGCGTATCAAACTGCTCGGAGAACGGGAAATAGTATTTTCTATTTTGTGCGGCAATTTTCCTCCGGCAGATCAACTGTTGTGCAATTGCGCCTGAGTGGCAATGCCGCAAACTCCCCCGTTTCTATAAGCCAGGTCAGGATGATTTTTAAGCCAGCGAATCAACCCATCGCATTTATTCAGCGCGCACAGTCCATACCTGATTTTGAAGCGCATATACGTTATAACGGCGCAGGGCTATTGCGAGGTCGGTGGGAGTTGGTGCAACCGGGCGATCCGCAGCCCAGTAATCTTGATCTGAGTACGGAAGCCAGTCTGATTCCGCAGGATCGTGCCTTACAGCAACGGTTCCGTTTGCTGCAGGCGTTTCAGCTTTATTTGCAACCTAATGGCAGAGTGACCATTCCAGGCCCTGATCCGAAATTGTTGCCTAGTGATATTGACGGTCAGTACCAAATCCTGTTGCGTATAGAAGCAACTGACGCACTGCAACCACTTGATCCTACAGGACAGACGGCTAGCGGAGGTAGCGCGCCGTTTGTGCTACCGGTACTGCGTTATTTCGTCGGTGTACCCGGAACGCAGGGAATGAGCACGGTACGTGAAGTCGTACCGATTAACTTGCTCGCACCCGCAGCCTTTGCAGATACGGGAAAAGGTTCGATTACCTTCCAATGGCTGCCCGCAGGCGGTGTGCAGTTTTACCGACTTGAAGTGGAAGAAGTTGGCAATCTGGTCTTTGCTGCGCGGGTACGCGCCGAAGGTGGCGCCCCGGGTATTTATGAAGCACCGCCCATGCTGCGCCAACAGGCCTCAGGACTTTTGACCCGCTGGCGAATAATGGCGCTGGATGCGCAAGGCCGTCCTGTGGGTCAGAGTGAATGGCGCGGTTTGAAACTGAACAAATAGCATTGAGTTTCGAGCCAGTCCAATGACTGTTATGCGAGGCTAGATGCATAACGAATAAACCGATCACTCAAGGTTAAGGGGAGAATCATGAATTCGAATTTAACTTGCATCGCACTTTTTGCAGGATTGGTGTTGTCTGGTTCGGCAGCATTGGCGGTGGGCGATCCACAAACGGCTGTCGGACTTCCCTCGATGGCGCAACCGAATACCCTATCCGGCCAGGACGCATTGTCCAGCGGCGTTCCTCAGAAAAAAGTGGAAACAGAGGTGCGATCGGCTAATACTGAAGAAAAGAAAAGCGCACCACTCATTCCTCTGGGTGGGGCAGGCGCAATACAAGATAAGGGGGCGGGTGGCTCAGCTACGCCTGTCATTCCTTCGACTATGACACCACTGCCAAGCACAGGTCGGCTGATGGTCGAAAAGGAAGTTATTAATTTGTCCGGCTTACCGGTACCTTCGGTATTTAGCATGACCGTCAACTGTAGGTCGGCATCCGGCCCCGTTATTGGGCAGTTGCAGGTTACACGAGGTTCATCTCTCCCGTTTGCCTCGCCCATTGCGTCGGGTAGCAGTTGCACTGTGATCGAGGCTAGGCTTGAGCCTATACTTAACGTGAAAACCTGCAACGGCGGCAGCGCTTCCTGGACGACCAGTTATCAACCTGCGCAGACGGCGACGATCGTTGCAAACGCAACAACGACCATAAAAGTTCTCAACACGATCAATTGTGACGCGCCACCGCTATCCAGTACCGGCAGGTTAATTGTGGAAAAAGTAGTCGTTAATACGCTGGGCGTATCGACACCTGCTATATTTAATATGACAGTGAACTGCAGGACATTGACTGGCTCGCTTATCGGTCAACTGCAAGTTCCGGCCGGCGCAGGCGCACCGTTTACCAGCCCCATTCCTGCAAGCAGCAATTGTTCAGTCATCGAGTCGAGGCTTGATTCGATTCGCAATGTTAAAGCCTGCAATGGTGGCACTGCCTCGTGGGTCACGAGTTACTCACCCGCACAGACGGTGATGATTACGGCGAATGCAGTGACAACGGAGGTTGTGACCAACACGCTCAAGTGTGATGATGCACCGGCGCCTAGCACTGGCAGACTGACGGTGGCAAAAGTGGTGGTCAACCCGCTGAACATACCGGCTCCTTCGGTATTTGATGTAACAGTGAACTGCAGGACGGAATCCGTGCCAGTTGTTTCACAGTTGCAGATACCAGCTGGCTCGGGCGTGTCGCTTGCCGCACCTGTTGCAGCGGGCAGCAACTGCACCGTGATCGAGTCCAGACTTGATTCGATTCGCAATGTTAAAGCCTGCAATGGCGGCACGGCTTCGTGGACAACTACTTATGCACCCGCGCAGACAGTGGCAATTGTGGCGAATGCGGTGTCGACTTCGACCATTACGAATACGCTGGCCTGTGATCAACAGGAAATAAAATATGACGTAGGAATACGCAAGACAGGATCGGACACGCTGACTGTCGGTCAGATCGGAACATTTACGCTTAACCCCGTTAATAATGGCCCAGCTTCAGTAAATAATGCCAGCGGAATGGTTGTTACCGATACCCTGCCGGGAAATTTTACGATGCCGATCACGGCCAGTGGCGCGCCAAACTGGAACTGTATGGTGAGTGCCGCATCACCCTACAAGGTGACTTGTAATTATATCGGTACAGCCCCAGTGGGCTCCGGTGTCCCTATGTCACCGATCACCATTACGGCGATGGCAGGCAAGCCGGGGGATGGCAGAAATTGCACCTCAATTGCCCTTAAGGTCGGGGATAGCAAACCGGGAGATAACAGCAGTTGCATTCCATTTGTCATCAGGCCAGCAGTAGAAAAACTCGGTAAATTAACGGTTGTTAAGGTGGTCGATAACACGCTGGGCGTACCTAATCCTGCGACATTCAGCATGAATGCGAACTGCGGTCAGTCAGGCGGAACATATAACCTGTCGGTTGCAGCAGGAGCGGGCGGGGTGTCTACAGCCATTGCAGCTGGCAGCACCTGTTCGGTCAACGAGACCCAGACACTGAATTCCGTTCCCAATGTGAAGCGCTGTCACGGCAGCAGTGCCTCATGGACGACCAGTTATGCGCCCTCACCAGCGTCGGTGTTGATTGCATCAGGACAGGAATCTATCGTCACGGTAACTAACAGCTTGATTTGCGACAAGCCGCCGGTGCCAAATACCGGCGGATTGACGGTAGAGAAAGTGGTGGTCAATTCCCTTGGTGTACAGACTCCCACGTCATTTACCATGTCAGTTGCCTGCCATACGCCAACGGCACCGCTCAATGTGCAATTGCAAGTGCCATCAGGTTCAGGCGTATCGCTTGCCGCACCCATAGCGGCGGGCAGTCCGTGCAAAGTGACTGAACAGCCTCTGGATTCCATACTTAACGTAAGAGCCTGTAATGGGGGTAGCGCTTCGTGGATAACCAGCTATGCACCGACGCAGACGGTTACGATAGTCGCGGGGGTGACAACCACTTCCGTTGTCACCAACACGTTGACCTGTGACAAGCCCGGCACCCTTACCGTCCGCAAGGAAATCATAGGAGGCACTCACTCGGACAGGTTCAATCTATTGATTGATGGCAATGTCGCCGGTACGGGCGCCAATGTTGGTAACGGGGGAACTACCGGGGCGATGAGTGTCAATCCCGGCTCGCACACCGTGAGTGAGACGGCTGGAAACAGTAGCAACTTGGGCAATTACGTGGCCACGTATAGTTCGAATTGCCAGGGCGGTCATATTTCCGTGTCTCCGGGAGCCAGTGAGATTTGTACCATTACCAATCAGAAGAAACCCCTGTTGGTGGTGAACAAGATTCTTGTTCCATCAAATGACTCAGGAAAATTTAATCTATTGGTCGATGGAGATGCTACTGGAACGGGCGCCAACGTCGGTAACAATGGCACAACTGGAATCGTATTTGTATCCGTTGGTTCTCATGCAGTAACCGAGACGGCAATCGCTGGCACGAATTTGAACAATTACACCACCACCTATAGCTCGGATTGTGCTGGCGGCAATCTGGCAGCCACATGGGGAGACTACAAAACATGCACGATAACTAACACCAGAAAGCCCACGCTCGTGGTGAACAAGGTATTTGTGCCAGCCAACGATCCCGGAAAAGTGGTCATCAAGCTGGACGGCGCCATTATCGGAGCACAGGTCGCACATTTGGGGACGACAGCTGCGGTGGCTACTACGGTTGGTACGCATGTTGTCACCGAATTTGGTACGTCAGGCTTGGGTGGAATTACCGATATTGCCAATTACACCAGCGTTATGAGTGGTAGCGGATGCAATCCAGATGGCACAGTCACGCTGGTTGCGGGAGAAAACAAGGTTTGCACGTTAACTAATACCAGGAAACCGGCACACGGCACCTGGTCGCAAGGGCCGGGAACCTATTCGTTTACCGTCTGCGCCTATGGCACACCCTGCAATATCAACGACATACCCGGACGCTCTATTTCAATATTAATGAAAGTTTGGGGTGGCGGTGGCGGTGGTGGTGGCGGCAAAAGCGCTTCGTCTAGCGGTGGTAGCGGCGCTGGCGGCGGCGGTGGCGCAGGCTATGGCAATACAACTCTAATTGTCGGTGTACCATCAAGCGGAACTCACACTTATTACGTTCGAGTTGGTTCTGGTGGAGTTGGAGGGCAAATAGCCAGCAACGGTGTTTCCGGAGAATTTTCTGAAATCAGGCTTAATTCTTCTGGTGGAGCCATAGTTTTAAAAGGCAACGGTGGGAGTGGCGGAAACGCAGGTAATTCATTGAATGGCGGCAGCGGCGGCGAAGGGAGTACCGATTATGCCGGTGGTAGCTCAATATATGGCATTACGTATGGTTCTTCTGGTTCAAGCGGTGATACCGGAAGTGATGATTGTCACGGCGGTGACGGCGGTGGCGGTGGATTCCCTGGCGCACAAGGGGCAGGTCATGGCGGTAGCGGCGGCCACGGTGGTTACATGCATCATCTGGTTTTTCCATCATGTACTGAGCAAAGTCAAAATAACGGACTTACGCCTGGTGTTGCTGGCGAAAACGGCAAAGTCACTATGAGTTGGTAAACGGAAGGAGTAAATCATGAAATCGAATTTCAGTCGTATCGTACTCACAGGCTTGGTTTTAGGATTGTCATTCTCTAACGAGGTATCGGCAAACCAAGTGGTGATGGTTGAAAACATCTGCGAAGTGATTCCCGGTGGTGCAAATACCGTCAGAGTCGCCTATCTGGGGGCGGATTTGCTCAATTTGACCTTTCAGAGCCTGTCGGGCGGCCAGTCGTATGTTTTTGCGTCTGCGGGCCTCGTATCTGGCAGAAAGCTTTCCCTGCCTGCGGGAACCTATAAGCTGACCTATCAAAACCCAAACTTTCCGGCAGTTGGCACGTATCCACAGAATGTTGTGGTGAAGCCTTTTAAGGTTTCGGGCGGTTCTTGTGTGTTTATCAGTATTTTTGACAGGGCGGAGCGGGTTAAACCGCTATCGCAATAGTGTGTGCGTGTGTAAAAACTGAATTTTGGGGTTTTGTGCAATAGCCAAAAAAACGGGTTGCGTCAGGTCAGGGGTTGCACTGACGAGTAGCGTTAGTATCAATGGGTCAACCCCGCATTTATTTAAGGAGATTATCATGAAAAACTTTTATATGACGGTAATGCTGTTGATGCTGGGCGGCATGTCTATGGGCGTGACCTATGCCGCAAGCGACGCATGTTGTGGCAAGCCGGATTGTTTTTGTTTTAAGGCTGAAAACGGAGATTGGCTCAAAGGGACTAGCATCGCCATCCCCAGAAATGCGCAAACCAAGGGTGAACAATTCAGAGCAAGGGATCAGACGCCAGCGCCGATGTTAAATAATGGTGCCAATCAGCCGGACCTTTTACCGGGTGCCCCTGTCAACACATCGCGCTCGAACAAAAAACTTCCGAATTAGTTCTGGTTAAGCTAAGAGGGCAGGTGTTTGTTGTATTTGCATTGAATGAATTGGGTAGACAATGCCCTCAAATGTCAACAACGGGGCAGCACCGTTTCGCTGCGGGAATAGGCCGCTTTTTACCTGTGATGTCATGGTCGGTATTGAGGTGGCACTTTGTTCAAAGGAGAACTATCATGCGTAAAACAGCAATCATACTGGCCGGTGCGGCCTTGTTCGATTTGGGTGTCATGGTCGTACCCGCTCAGGCAGCGGTGGATATGTTTCTCAAGATAGACAATATAGATGGAGAAAGCCGGGAACATAAGTATCAAGTCCCACCCGCCGGAATGGCTCTAAATTTTACAAAAATTGATTCCACCTACTCTGTCAATGCTTGCAGAGCCGATAAGGGGATGGTGGTTAAGAATAACCTTGGGCAGGATCAGTGCCAATTCCCGCCGGGTGCTAAAGGCAGGAAATAATCATGTTATTCAAGGCTAGTGTTCGCAGCAGGGGTGCGCAGTATGGTGCCTGAAAATGAAGTGAAAAGGGTGGTGCGGCTCATGGCGGGCGACGCTGCGCGCGATGTGTTGTGCACAGGCCAACTCGTGCTGGTTATCAGCGACGAGCCTGTGCATTTCGAGTTAACCGTGCCGACAGGACTGCTTGAGGTCGAAGCCGCGCTGCCCATTTTCCAGGGGTTGAGCAATTTGTTCGTGGATCGGGCGGTTGCCTCTGCCGAGGCAGAAGGTCGGACGGTTACCTGCCGTGCGGGGTGCGGGGCATGTTGCCGTCAACTGGTTCCGATATCCGAGGCCGAAGCGCATGCATTGGCTCATCTGGTGGATGCCATGCCCGAATCACGCCAGGTGCAGGTGCGGCAGCGCTTCGCCGATGTGTTGGATAAACTGGCTGCAATGGGGATGGTTGATCGTTTGCGTGAAGCAGATGAAGAAAACCGTAATGAACTAGGTATGGATTATTTTCGAATGGGAATTGCCTGCCCGTTTCTTGAGGATGAATCCTGTTCGATACATTCTGACCGTCCCTTGTCATGCCGCGAATATCTGGTGACTTCGCCCGCACAAAATTGCAAATCACCTTCTACTGAAACCATTCAAAAGATCAGGTTGGAAAGTCATCCTTCCGTGGCATTGCTCAGAGATGAAGCGGTAAGTGGCTGGATACCGCTGGTGTTTGCCCTGCGTTTCAATGAGCACGCTCCCGCGCCTGCGCGTGACCGCAGCGGCCCGGACATCCTGCGCGATGTGATCGGGCGACTTTGACCACTACGCACGGTGACAGATATTTCGATACGAAGGAGAATAGTCATGAACAAACACACGATATTTGTTGTTACATTGATATCGCTGTTGGCGGGTGGTAGCGCGTTTGCTGACGGCATGCGCGCATCGAACAGCGGGCGGCAGGGTGGCGCGCCGATGCTTGCTCCGGGCGAGAAATGGGTGTTCGTGTCTTCAATGGCGCAGCGCAGTGTAGATACCCAAGGGAATTCGCTCATTCAGCTTACTGATTCACGCAAGATTCGGTTGCTCAGGAATGGTCAGGTCGAGATACTGAACCCCTCTGATCAGGTGGTGGAGCATGGTGGGCAGTTCGCGCGATGGGTCGGCCCTTCCGGCCGTCGTGCCGGTTCAGATGCCGGGCGCGCCAGTTCTGCAAGCAGGCATGATGCAAAGCGCGCCTCCCCACTTATTCCCGCCGGGCAGTATCTGATCTATCGCTAATGTACAGCCTGCTCGGGTTGGTGCTGGGATTGCTGCTCGCGATGCCGGTATCGGCTGATACACCGCGACTCATCACCCCCCAGGATGGCGCTATTCGTGAGGTGTTGTTAACGCTACCCGAGGATGATTTTACGAATGGCGAGCCGAGCGCCGTTTTGCGTGAGGCGCTGGTCGGTGTGGTTCACGCGTTGGGACCGAATGTGCGTTATCTTGTTCATGCCTATCCGGAACGTGAGCGCGTCATCACGGCGCTGATGCACCGTCAAGGCGCACAAGCGCTGCAATTTTTGCCAAGCGCGCACGGTCATTACACACGCTGGCCGCAGGATATGATGCTGGTGCAACGCAACGGGTCAAGTTACTTCTGGCTTGCATCGCGTGCGCTGATGCGTCGCCTCGACAGTTCCGTTGCGCCCGAAATTGGTCAACAGCTTGGGCAAACGGTGCAAACAATGGATGGCGAAATTGCAGGTGGCAATCTTGTGGTCTCTGGAGTTTGGGTATTTGCTGGCGAAGATTTGCTGGGAGGCGATGAGGGAGATCACGAACTCGCGCGACGAAATGCAGTCAGGAAATTGCTGGCACCCGACCAGCACTGGCACTGGGTGGCAATGCATAATATGCAGACCAATCGCGCTATCTGGCAGGGAACGCGCCAACCGCTCTTTCATCTGGATATGTTGTTGACTGCGCTCGCGCCCGTTTCTGATGCAAAACCGGTTTTGCTAATTGCTAGTCCAAGACTGGCGAGACAGTTGCTCGGAAAGTCACCGCGCATTCAGGATCACGATGATGAATATGATGCGTTTGCAGCCACACTTGTTTTATCAGGTTTCACTGTTGTGCGATTGCCAATGATGATTGAATCGCAAGCTACAGACACACTTTTGCTAGGTTATAACAACGTTTTGCTCGAAGAGTCTGATTCGACCAAGCGTGCTTTTATTCCACGTTACGGTGGTGCGCTTGCTATTCTCGACGATTATGCCGAGCGAGTGTACCAACAACAGGGTTACAAGGTCGTCTGGGTGGCGGGGCCATGGCGTACACTGGCGCGTGATCTGGGCGGTTTGCGGTGTCTGGTGCTTGTGACTAACCGCAGCCCAATAATTAAATAGCTTTACGAGTTTGGGTGAGCCCGTGTTTTTTCTTGGTGCTGACAGTCAGTTAGTCCGCTTTCGGGTACACTTAACAGTATGAAACAGACACAAGACTGGAATAGGGATGCACTGTTGCAATTGCCGTTGTTTGCACCGTTGCATCCACTGATATCCTGTCTGAACAGCAGTAGCATTCCCACATTACATGATTTAAATAGTTTGCTTGCCAGTCGCGAAATTACTGTGCGCTCAGGCTCACCGCTACGCTTTGTTGCGCAGCAGGCGGGCAGGCTGGCGTTTGAAGCGCAATATGAACCGCGCTGTTATCTGATGGGCGAAGTACAGACACGTGACAATGACCTGCATGATGTATTCAATGCGCTGGTTTGGCTGACATTCCCAAAGTCCAAGGCCGCGATTAATGCGCGTCACTATGCGGCTCTGCTGGAAAAAACGGATGGTCACAGCGGCGGGCGCGGCCCAGTGCGCGATACCAATACCCTGTTTGACGAATCAGGTGTTATCGTCGCCTATGCAGACGAGAGGTTGGCCGGGTTGCTGCATAATTTTGCCTGGCTTGAACTGTTCTGGCATCAGCGTGAACGGCTGCAGGCGGCAATGGGCTTTTACCTGTTTGGTCACGGTCTGTACGAGAAAGCTGTTCAACCCTATGTTGGCATGACAGGACACGGCTTGCTGCTGGCAGTGGAGCGGAACTTCTTTGATATGCCCATCGCCGAACAACTTGCGCATCTGGACGTGAAGTTGGCGGAATATCTGGCTGATCCTGAACACTGCCGCAGTACCCGAGAACTTTCCCCCGTTCCTTTGCTGGGGGTGCCGGGGTGGGCTGCGGACAATGAGTGCGTGAGCTATTACGAGAATACCGATTATTTTCGTCCCGGTCGTGCGCCTGCAAGGGCAGAGACAGGCTGGCTGAGTGATACGCGTAGCACCACTCATCACGGGTAGGTCACGGGCTAAGCCCGATAGGTAGTAGTAAGGTTCGATTGTATAATTGACAGCGAACGTCCATAATTCAGGCAACTGTTCCGCACATTTTTTGAGGTTGTTATGCTTTTTTTTGATATGTTTCGACATGATCCCGACTTTATCGAGGTTAAGGCGGGTGAAGTACTGTTTCGTGAAGGCGAGACGGGGGATTGCATGTACATCCTGATCGAAGGTGAGGCCGATATTTCCATCAATGGGGTGTTTTTTGAGCATTGCCGTCAGGGTACGTTCATGGGTGAACTCGCGGTCATCGACGGTTCGCCGCGTTTTGCCACCGTGATGGCCAAACGTGACTGCAAATTTGTCGTGGTCGACCGCAGGCGTTTCCATTATCTGGTGGATGAAGCGCCGCGTTTTGCGATTGATGTGATGCGCGTGATGGCTCAAAGGCTTAGAAATTGTGATCGACGTATCCTGGCCGGAATGTGTCCGGAAAGATGCGCGCGCGATGCTGCCGTTGAGCAACAGTCTGATCCAGGCATGGCTTGATTAGGCTCAAATGCCGGTACGTTGAAAATGGATGGCGCAATCTTGCAACTGCTGGTCACCCGTGTTATGCCGTATGGCAAGTATCAGGGGCGGCTGATTGCCGATTTGCCCGGTCATTATCTCAACTGGTTTGCAAAGGTGGGTTTCCCGGCCGGTGAGCTGGGTTCACTGCTGGCATTGATGCAGGAACTGGATCATAACGGTCTGTCATCCCTGCTCGATCCCTTGCGAAGATAAGGGTGATGCAGGGATTTAATGTGATTGACATCCCGACACGCCAATTGACGGTGCTCATTGCTACAATCAAAGCCTGAAGACTGAGGGCTGTGCATTTTCATGGGAACGGATCGTTTCCACACCGGGAGGAGACAGTATGCGTGGTGGCGTATTTCGAAGTGTCAACATCCTGTTTGTTTTAGTGGCGCTGGTCGGTATTGCCGCAGCACTGGTCTCGACTATTTATTTTACCGAAGAAAGCCTGCCCTGGAAATCCTTCCTGACCGGCATACTGGTCGCCTCTGTACTGGCCGAGGCTGCGCGAGCCTCACGTTCGGAGTGGTTACTGATGCGCCGCACTTCACAAGTTTCCTCCCTGAAGGAAAAGTTTGAATTTGAAGTGGAACTGCGCAAAAGTACAGATGAAAAGTTGGCCGAGGCTCAGGTGCGTTTGCGTCTGCTTGATGAAACCTTGCTGCTGATGATTGTGCTGATCGATACCAGCGGCCATTGCCAATACCATAATCGTGCTTTTCGCGAGTGGCTGAATCTGAAGGCCGAGCGCATCGACGGCAGGCATATTCGCGAATTACTCGGTTCCCGTGCGTATTCGGGCATTGCCACTGGCATACAGCAATCGCTGGATGGACAGTCGCTGCGTTATGAGCATATGCAGGAAATGTCCGGTGGCCATCTCTACCGATTGTCGGTGGAGCATGTCCCCCAATTCGATGCCAATGGTCGTGTGTATGGTTTTTATTTTCTGGCTGTTGATATGACCCATCGTGATGATCTGGCGCTGTCGGCAAAGCTTGAATCGGCTGCCAGTGCCCGGACGCAGTTCGTCGCAGGCGCTGATCAGGAATTGTTTGTCACCTCATTCTCAGATGCAGTGAGCGGTCGCCACGATGCCGGAACGCATTTGATTGCTTCCATGCAGGCCGGAAATTTTCGATTGTATTGCCAGTTGATCTCACCGCTGCCGCTCTATTCGGGCAGAACAGTACACTATGAAATTTTGATCAGGCTCAATGAAGAAGAGGGGGGGATGATGCCTCCCGGTGCCTTTTTTCCGCTGGCGGAAAAAAACGGGCTGATGCCTTATCTGGATCGCTGGGTGGTTGGGCATGTGCTGGAATGGGCGTCCAAACAATCAGGTGTTGGTGAGGGAATTGAATCGGTCTTTTTTATTAACGTGGCGGCGGCGACGATGGGCGATCCGGAATTCCATGATTATCTGCAGGACGTTTTGGAAAAATATGGGATTCCCGCTTCTATGCTGTGCTTTGAGGTGGCTGAATCGGAGTTGGCTGCGCATAACAGCAGCGTCACTTCATTTATTACGCAAGTCAGGCAATGTGGGTGTCGGGTTGCGCTGAGCGGCTTTGGCAAAAACGGAGTAGCGTTTGATCAGATCAGGGGGTTTCAGGTTGAATTCCTGAAAATTGATGGCGGGACAATACTCAATATGCTTGGCAATCCGGTTAATCTTGCCAAGGTGGTTTCCATCGATCGCGTGGCTAAGAAGATCGGTGTTAAAACCATTGCGGAGTTGGTTGAGAGTGATGAAGTCGTCGCCAAGCTGACCGAAATTGGAGTGGATTTTGCGCAGGGTTTTGGTATTTCCCGGCCGCGCGAACTGGGCGAGTGATGGGAACTAAATTTTTGGACAATATAATGATACAGCCTTATTTTGCTGTAATTACGGCCTTTGATCAGGCTAATGCAGCCGACCCTGCTTGTCAAACGGATGCCGGACGTGAATATCCTGCCGAATTGCTTTATGCGATGCGCATGACCGAGATGCTCGAACGCTTTGCGCCGGACGCATCGGAGGCGGTCAGGCTGGCGGTGCGTGCACAGCATATTTGTCGCTGGAAAATCCCGCGCAGCGACTTCCCGATGGACAGACAAGGCTATTTGCAATGGCGTACCCGGCTGTATGTCTTTCACGCCGATACGGCCTGTGCGCTAATGCGTGAGGCGGGTTATGACGAGGAAATGATCAGGCTTGTCGGCGCGATTATCAGCAAGCAGGATATCAAGGTCAATGCGGATGCGCAGTTGCTCGAAGATATCGCGGCGCTGGTATTTTTCGCGCACTCTATGCACGAATTTGTCGATCGTCATCCCGAATATGACGAGTCTAAATGGATCAGGATCATCCTCAAAACCTGGCAGAAAATTTCGCCTGCGGCCCGTGATTTTGTCCTGTCCGGCCAGATTGCGCTACCGGCGCAGTTGCGTTCCCTGATACATAAAGCTGTACAGGATTAGCTTGGACTTTTTACCGGTATTTCTCAAAATCAAGGGACAGCTTTGTCTGGTCGTTGGAGGCGGTGTCGTCGCGCATCGCAAGGCGGGTTTGTTGGTGGCAGCCGGTGCACGGGTGCGTGTGGTTGCGCCTGAAATTGCATCTTGTTTTACCGAACTTGTTGGAATTGAGGCTATTGCGGCGTGCTTTGAGGCACAGCATCTGGATGGGGTGATGCTGGTCATCGCGGCAACGGATGATCGCATTGTTAATCGTATGGTTTCAGCGTTTGCGAAGGCGCGCAATTTGCCCGTCAACGTGGTGGATGATCCCGATCTTTGTAGCTTTATCATGCCTGCCATTCTTGATCGTTCGCCGCTGATGGTGGCGTTTTCCAGTGGGGGCGCCTCTCCCGTGCTCACTCGCCTGTTGCGCAGTCGTTTCGAAGCAATGATCCCGCAGCAATACGGTCGTCTGGCAACTTTTTCTGCCAGGTTTCGGGAACGGGTAAAACAGGTTGTCACCGATCCGTCAATGCGTCGCATCTTCTGGGAATCTGTGCTGGATGGCGCAGTGGCCGAGAAGGTGCTGGCAGGCGATGTGGCGGGTGCGGAGGTGATGCTGGAGCGGTTGCTCCGGGATCAGCATAGCATCGTGCGAGGTGAAGTCTATCTGGTCGGTGCGGGGCCGGGGGATCCGGATTTGCTGACTTTCAGGGCATTGCGCCTGATGCAAAAAGCCGATGTGGTGCTATACGATAATCTTGTCGCCAGTGCCATTGTCGATATGACCCGGCGCGATGCTGAGCGCATTTTTGTAGGAAAAAAACGCGCCGATCATGCACTGCAGCAGGAAGAAATCAATGCGCTATTGGTGCGTCTGGCCCGTGAGGGGCGGCGCGTAGTCCGCCTGAAAGGCGGAGATCCGTTCATCTTCGGGCGCGGCGGCGAGGAGATTGAAACGCTGGCAGCACATGGCATTCCTTTTCAGGTTGTGCCCGGCATTACCGCAGCATCGGGCGTGGCCAGCTATGCCGGCATTCCGCTGACTCACCGCGATCATGCGCAATCCTGCCTGTTCGTCACTGGACATTTGAAGGATGGCAGCATGAATCTGGATTGGGATGCGCTATCCCGCCCCAGGCAGACCGTCGTGGTCTATATGGGATTGCACGGCATCGACATCCTGTGCAGTGAACTCATACGGCATGGGATGGCAGACTCGACTGCCATTGCGATTGTGCAGCAAGGCACAACGCAAAATCAGCGGGTATGGACGGGCACGTTGGCAACCTTGCCCGGCATTGTCATGCGCGTGCAACCTCGCGCGCCCACACTGATTATCGTCGGCAGTGTGGTCACACTGCGCGAGAAATTGGCCTGGTTCGAGCCTGATCGTCTAATCTGAAGTTGCCTGCCAGTTAACTGCGCATACATTCGAAATTAAAAGCGGTTTTGTTGTATCTCTAATGATGCAATGGCGCGTTATACCTTGGGTAAACAATTATTTGTTGCACTAAGATGCAGTTATTGTATAGTTAGTAAATTCTAATATACTTATTTAAAAGGTGAGGTTGCTATGTCGAATGGTAAAGTATTGGAAGGTGCGGGGAGACGGGACTTTTTGACGCAAATTACTGCGGCGGTGGGCGGCTTGGGTGTGGCCGCTGCATGTGTACCGTTTGTGGCGAGCATGAATCCCAGTTCCGATGTGCTGGCAAAGGCGGTGACCGAGGTGGATTTATCCGAGATTCCGCCCAATGGCATGCGCACTGTTGCCTGGCAGGGGAAGCCGGTGTTTATCCTGCACCGTACTGAAGAACAAATCAAAGCGATGGAAGCGTCCAATACGAGTATTGATCCTGAGGCTGACAAAAAACGTGTGGAAAATCCCGAGTGGCTGGTAGTGATCGGCGTGTGTACACATATGGGATGTGTGCCGAACAAAGAAGGGGTGGGGTGGACTTGTCATTGTCATGGTAGTCAATATGACGATAGTGGTCGTGTGACACGCGGACCGGCACCCAAGAATCTGGAAGTGCCACCTTATCATTTCCTCCCTGACAACAAAATCGTCATCGGCGAAGCTTAGGAGTGCATCATGCCTAATAAAATAATCGATTGGATAGATCACCGTTTCCCGCTTAGCAACTTTGTCAAGCATGATCTGACCGAATATCCTACGCCGCGAAATTTGAGCTATTGGTGGAATTTTGGTTTTCTGGCCGGCTTTGTATTGGTGCTGCAGGTTGCGACCGGTATTTTTCTGGCCATGCATTACAAGGCCGATGTGACGCTGTCATTCGACTCGATACAGCACATCATGCGCGATGTAAATTATGGTAGTTTGTTACGCCTGATGCATTCGACCGGGGCATCTGCCTTCTTTCTGGTGATCTATATTCACATGGCGCGCACGCTGTATTATGGTTCCTACCGTGCACCGCGTGAACTGCTTTGGTGGACAGGGCAGGGGCTACTGTTATTGCTGATGGCAACCGCCTTTATGGGTTATCTGCTGCCGTGGGGGCAAATGTCCTTCTGGGGTGCGACCGTAATCACCAATTTGTTCCGCGCGACGCCGTTCATCGGTGATCAGGTTGTGATCTGGTTGCGGGGGGATTACACGATTGGCGATCCGACGCTGACGCGTTTCTTCGCATTGCATTATCTGATGCCGTTCATCATTATTGGCGCCGTGATCATCCATCTGGTTGCGCTACACTCCGTCAAGAGCAGTAACCCGAGCGGCATTGATCTGGCAGACAAGGATAACATTCCTTTTCACCCGTACTTTACTGTCAAGGACCTGTTTGGTCTGGGCGTGTTCCTGATTGTCTACTGCACCTTCGTATTCTTCATGCCGGACAGTCTGATTGAAGCTGCCAATAATATTCCGGCCAACGCGATGCAGACGCCGAATCATATTGTTCCGGAATGGTACTTTCTGCCGTTCTACGCAATTTTGCGTTCGGTACCCAATCTGGTTGGCGGTGTGGTTGCAATGGGTTTGTCGGTGACGATTTTTGCATTCATGCCCTATCTGGATCGTTCACGTATTCCAGGTGGCGCGCATTATCGTCCGTTCTATCGCGTTATGTTTTATTTCTTTGTATTTGATATGGCGGTGCTGGGCTATATTGGCTATGTGCCACCAACTGACCGCACCATTTTTTACGGGCAAATAGCGACGCTGTTCTATTTTGTGACATTTCTGTTGATGCCCTTTGTATCAAAGGCAGAAGAAAAGTGGCTCATTAAACGAGGTTTGCCCAGCGAAGTGCAGGTGCTGATTGATAGCGAAGCCAAAGCACGGGAAAATGCAAAAAGGAGCAAAAAATGAGGAGAATGATTTTATTGGCATTCATGCTCACAGTATCTCAGGCTCAGGCAGAGGAAGCTCACCTTGAAAAAGTTCGGCTTGATACGTCCATTTCAGCCGTCGAACGGGGCGCGGAGCAACTGATGGGTCAGTGTCATAGCTGTCACAGCCTGAAATATGTACACTACCGTGATCTTATCGGATTTGGTATGGATAAGAAAAAAGTCAACGAATGGCGCGGCGATCAAGCTATTGATGCGCCAATGACCAGTCAGATGTCGGATGAGGCGGCTATGGCATCATTTGGCAAGATTCCGCCGGATCTGAGTTTAATGACCAAGGCACGTGAAGGCGGAGTGAATTATGTTTATTCCTATCTGATTGGTTACTATACAACGCCGGAGGGCATGCCAGGCAATCACATTTTCCCCGAGACCAAGATGCCGGATATTTTGGGGATGAGTGGTGCGACTGATCAGGCTCAGCAAACCCAGATAAAAGCTACTGCCCACGATATCGTCAATTTTCTGAACTGGGCAGCTGATCCTCATTATGAAGCACGCAAGCATTTGGGCTATTATGTGCTGGGCTATTTATTCGTTTTGACGGGTTTGCTTTATCTGGTCAAGCAGCGCGTCTGGGCCAGATTAAAGTAGGACATATCATATTGTCGCCACCGTTTTCTGTGGCAGTCAATTTTATATTGAAGGGAATAAATCATGAAATTTATGCTTCCAATAAGCGCAATTTTACTGGCTGTACTGGCAGTTCCTGCCGAGGCGCAAACCGATGTCAGTTTCAAAAAAGGCATACAGCCCATACTCGACGATTACTGTGTGAGTTGCCATAAACCCGAAGGTAAGGGCTTTGAAAAAAGCGGACTTGATTTGCGCAGCTATCAGGGCGTGCTCAAAGGCACAAGGTTTGGTAGCGTAGTGAAACCTGGAGACAGTTTTACCAGCATACTCATACAGGTAGTGGAGGGGAGGGTGCATGCCGCCATCAGAATGCCTTATGGCATGAGTGGCGGCTTATCGCGTGAAAACATCGGCCTGCTCAAACGCTGGGTAGATCAGGGTGCGAAGGATAACTGATGTTGTAAGTTGCAGTTCAGGCTGCAGTTTTTATCGCCATGCCAGGATCAGTGAACCTTTTTCGACAGGATCAAGATCAAGTCGTGTGATACGTTCAAAACCGGCTTCGATCAGCCAAGCGGTGTAATCCGTGTAGCGATAGGTTTGCGTGCCGGTTTCGAGCAGCAACGTCAGGCGGAACGCGGCGTGGAACGGATTTAACGGTGTTTCGGCCAGATACTCGTGGATCACCAGCAGGCCGCCGGGATTGAGCGTGTTGGCAATTTTTGCGATGGTGCGGCGATTGTCTTCGGCCAACTGGTTATGCGCAACCGACAGGTAAAAAGCCACGTCATAGGCACCACCCCAGTCATCCTCGAGCAAATTACCCGGATTCAGGCTGATTCTGTCTGATAGCTGTGCCTGAGCAATGGTTGCTGCTGTTTGGGTCAATGCGCTGGGCAGATCCACAATGACTGACGCGAGCTGGGTATGGCGCTGGCAAAAACGGATCGAATGCAGACCATGCGAGCCACCCAGATCCAGTAATCGTCGATGTTGCGGTTCAATCGGCACATTTTCGAGCAGGTCGGGCCCGAGATCCTGTGCAAAGGTTTTCATATAGGATGAAAAAAGGCCGCCTAGCTCAGGCCGATTCAGCTCCTCGGAGCCTTCGGCCTTGCTGCCTTCTTCAAATGCACTGTCAAAATCGTTCACGGTTGTTTCTCTGAAAAAAAGTCGTCACGCAATTCGCATGGCTCGACTCACATGGCTTTCGCCCCTTGGCCGGTGGCTCACGCCTGGCCCGCTTCGCCTTTCGGCGCCTTCAGCAGAGCGCGAATCTCGCGCGCTGCCAAAACCTTTTGTTTCTCATCAAGCGGGGTGCTGTTGGTCAGCATGTCTTCGATCCGCTCGGCCTCGTAGGCTTCAAGCAGCTCGACCACAGCGCGCACCTGGCTCGGCGTCAGCAGCCCATGGAGCTGCGCTCTCGCATCACGGACGGACACTGGCGCCCCTCACGATCTCGTACTGGTCGATCACGCCCTGGTGGCGCACCGCGTCAGCCTGGGCTATGCCGATATTCCTGGTGGCCCACTCGGCGATGGCTTTGCAGGAGACGGGTCGGCCATCGACCTCGACTTGATCTCCTGCTCGACCTCCTCCAGCGGAATCAGCCTGCTTGGAAGCG
>CAWASY010000059.1:0-12093 GCA_963784505.1 uncultured beta proteobacterium
CGCCAATTGCTCGCCTTTCCCGCCCTTAAATTTCAGAAAAACCGGAAATAAGTGCCCACAAACACGGCCAGAAACACCAGTGCCACCATCAGCAACCCATCTGCATTCGGTGCGGTGCATATTTGATTGCCAGATAAACAGCAGCCACCCTTTCGCCGCATTCCCAGCAAAGTTAGCGCTGCCGCTGCTTTTTTCCGCTGCGCAGTACATTCTGTTGCTCCCGGATTACCCGGAACTGATAGGCCGCGCGGATCGGCGATGCCAAATGCACGACTGGTCACAACCGCAAAACGAAATCGAACCCAGCAGATAGGCTGCAATAACAAAAAACAGAGTTACATTAGGAATACCTTAAAATGCGTGAATGGCGGATTTTACTTCATTGCGTCAGAACCGCCACAACAAACCGTCATATTCATGCAAGTACAGCGTGATTGGCACAACAGGTCAACAGTATGGACATCATCTTTATACGCCAACTCAAAAGTCATGACCTGATTGGCTGAATGTAAAAAACGCGTACCGCAAACGCTGCAACTCGACCTTGAGATCGCACTGCCTAACAGTCGCGCCTGTTACAGCGACGACATCAATGATGTGCTCTATTATGAAAAGGGTCGCACAACACATCGACGACCGAGGAGGGGGTTTCATGGCGGTGGAGACGCTGGCCGAGCACAATCGCCAGATCATCCTCAAGGCATCTGTAACGCCCATGGTCTAAGGTCAGCGTTGCAAAATTGCAGGCAATTCGCAACTGCAAAGATGGTGGGAATCAGTATGAGACGGGAGCAGGTTAAGTAGCGTAGGCTGGGTAGTCTTGCGAACTCCTGTATAATGTTTCCACAAATTTGGACAACTGGTACCTGCCTTACTCCAGCCTGCCGCGCTACCGCGTTCAAGTCTCACCCTGTAGCCACGCAGGAATGTCATGACTTCCAATGCAATGCGAGACGTCAATTCTGCTGCGCACTTTCGACATAAAAAACCAGACAGGGAAAGCGTCTGCACCGTCGAAATCTCAAACCTGGCAGATTGAGCTCATGCGCATAGCGCGCAGAGCCGCATAGCCGGACGTTGCTGAAATCTGGCGGTAAACTTTGCTGCAAGCGCATCAATAAATGGCAGGGCAACTTCCGGGGCGGATGACGTCCAACTTCGACCGCTTCCTCAGCATCCAGGTCTGCCCGCTCGTGGAACAAGCGGTTTCATTTACTGTCGTTCAGATCGCGCGCTGGCTTAATAGGAGCGCAATCCGCGAAATAGGCATCATCGGCGAGACCTGAGGGCGCAGACTGCGGCGCCTTGCGCAGCAGACCGCGCAACTGCTCACGCTCCTGATCGCGACGTATCAGTTGGCGGCACAGACTCGATGGACGGCCGATAACCCGCGGTGGCGACTTGTGTATCCACGAACTGCTTCAGGGAAAACTGGCAAAGAAATATTGTATTGTCGCTCATGGCTGGACTCTAGGTTGAATGGCAAAGTTTGGCAAGCTGCGCTTGGCGAAATTATCATTGGCAACGCCGCTTGCTGTTGAGCCTGTGGAAAATGAGCGGAAAACCGCCGGGGTAGCCGGCAGCTAGTTACCTTCTTTTCGCGACGCAAGATAAAGTAGCCAGCCGCCGGTCTGCCACCGGCCAAATCTTAGCTGTGCCTCATCCAGTTTTCGCCCTGCCCCACTTCGACCAGCAGCGGCACGTTCACGCGGCGACGTTGCACAGTCAGTCCGGGTAATTTTTCCTTAAACCAGCGCCAGCTCGACATCCGGTACTTCCAGCACCAGTTCATCGTGCACCTGCATAATCAGGCGTGTTGTAATTTCTCTGTTTCCAGCCATTGCTGGACGGTATCTCGAAGTTTGATCAGGTCAGCCGCGCGTCCCTGCCTCGGCGCGTTATTTGTCGCGCGCTCTCGCCCCATCTCGCATTGCCGCCGTTGATTTCCGGCAGCCATAAACGGCGCCCAAACACCGTCTCGACATATCCTTGCTGTTGCGCCTCGATGCGAGTGCTGTCCATGTAGCGTTTTACGCCCGGATAGCGTGCGAAATACCGTTCGATATAGGCTTGCGCCGCCCCGCGCTATCCAGCCGCTGAGGAACTGAATGCCGACATGCCATAGATCAGACCAAAGTTGATCACCTTCGCATAACGGCGCTGTTCTGAAGTGACTTCAGCCGGCGTCGTCATGAATATCTCGGCCGCAGTCGTGTACTACGTTGTCGTGAAATCGATGCAACAACCCTTCATCGCCCGACAAGTGTGCGCCATAACGCGCAATTCAATCTGCGAAATACTTTTTGGCCGTGATGCTGCCGCCCAGCAGGTGCGGTCATAAAAGCTTCGCGGATGCGCCTCCCCTCGGGACTCCTATCTTCGGATGTTTTGAGATTCGGATCCGGCTTGAAGCAAGCCGTCCCGTGATCGCCACCGCCTGCGAATAACTGGTATGCACACGTCCCGTACGGCGATTGACCATTTCGGCAGTTTGTTTGTCGGTATAGGTGGACTTCAAGTTCGGCCATACACCGTGGTATTCGAGCAAAATTTTAGGCAACGGGTAATCCAGCGCCAGCTCCTGCAACACTTCCTCGTCGGTAGGAGGGTGTGTCATTCTGGGAGTTTTCTTTTTGACCGGCAGTTTCAGCTTGTTGAGCAATATTTCCTGTATCTGCTTGGGGGAATTCAGATTAAAAGGCTGCTTGCAGCCAGATGGGCGCGCCCTTCCAGGTCGATAAGCCGCCTTCACACCCAGCTCATGACTCTGGATCTGCAGCAGATTACTGTCCAGCAACACGCCGTTGCCCTCAAGTCGAGAAGGAGCCAGGTTTGCAACATGTGTACCGGGATATTGAGCTGCCGGCGATGCATGTGCTCTACACGATGGAGCGCAACGGCGTGTTGCTGGACAGTAATCTGCTGCAGATCCAGAGTCATGAGCTGGGTGTGAAGCTGATCGACCTGGAAGGGCGCGCCCATCTGGCTGCAGAGCAGCCTTTTAATCTGAATTCCCCCAAGCAGATACAGGAAATATTGTTCGACAAGCTGAAACTGCCGGTCAAAAAGAAAACTCCGAGTGGCGCGCCCTCTACCGACGAGGAAGTGTTGCAGGAGCTGGCGCTGGATTACCCGTTGCCTAAAATTTTGCTCGAATACCGCGGTATGGCGAAGCTGAAGTCCACCTATACCGACAAACTGCCCAAAATGGTCAATCGCCGTACGGGACGTGTGCATACCAGTTATTCGCAGGCGGTGGCGATCACGGGACGGCTTGCTTCAAGCGATCCGAATCTGCAAAACATCCCGATCAGGAGTCCCGAGGGGAGGCGCATCCGCGAAGCCTTTATCGCACCTGCTGGCAGCAGCATCGTCGCGGCCGATTATTCGCAGATTGAATTGCGCATTATGGCGCACTTGTCGGGCGATGAAGGGTTGCTGCATGCGTTCGCCAACAACGTAGACGTGCATCGCGCGACTGCGGCCGAGATATTCATGACGACGCCGGCTGAAGTCACTTCAGAACAGCGCCGTTATGCGAAGGTGATCAACTTTGGTCTGATCTATGGCATGTCGGCATTCGGGTTAGCCAAGCAGCTAGGGATAGAGCGCGGGGCGGCGCAAGCCTATATCGAACGGTATTTCGCACGCTATCCGGGCGTAAAACGCTACATGGACAGCACTCGCATGGAGGCGCAACAGCAAGGATATGTCGAGACGGTGTTTGGGCGCCGTTTATGGCTGCCGGAAATCAACAGCAGCAATGCGATGAAGCGTCAGGGGGCGGAGCGCGCGGCGATTAACGCGCCGATGCAGGGAACGGCGGCTGACCTGATCAAACTTGCGATGATTACCGTCCAGCAATGGCTGGAAACAGAGAGATTACAAACACGCCTGATTATGCAGGTGCACGATGAACTGGTGCTGGAAGTGCCGGATGTCGAGCTGGCGCTGGTTAAGGAAAAATTACCCGGACTGATGTGCAACGTCGCCGCGCTGAACGTGCCGCTGCTGGTCGAAGTGGGGCAGGGCAAAAACTGGGATGAGGCACACTAAGATTTGGCCGGTGGCAGACCGGCGGCTGGCTACTTTATCTTGCGTCGCCAAAAGAAGGTAACTAGCTGCCGGGCTACCCCGGCGGTTTTCCGCTCATTTTCCACAGGCTCGACACGAGCGGCGTTGCCAATGATGATTTCGCCAAGCGCAGCTTGCCAAACTTTGCCATTCAACCTAGACTGCCAGCCATGACAACGATGAATATTTCTTTGCCGGATTCCCTGAAGCAGTTCGTGGATACACAAGTCGCCACGGCGGGTTATGGCACGTCCAGCGAGTATGTGCGCCAACTGATACGTCGCGATCAGGAGCGTGAGCAGTTGCGCGGTCTGCTGCTGCAAGGCGCGCAGTCTGCGCCCTCAGGTCTCGCCGATGATGCCTATTTCGCGGGATTGCGCTCCGGTATTAACCAGCGTCTGAACGACAGTAAATGAAACCGCTTGTTCGCCACGAGCGGGCAGACCTGGATGTTGAGGAAGCGGTCGAATATTATCTGCAACATGCGCCGGAAGTTGCCCTGCCATTTATTGATGCGCTTGAGCAAACCTACCGCCAGATTTAGCAACGTCCGGCTATCGGCTCTGCGCGCTATGCGCATGAGCTCAATCTGCCAGGTTTGAGATTCAGACAGTGCAGACGCTTTCCCTGTCTGGTTTTTTATGTCGAAAGTGCGCAGCAGATTGACGTCTGGCGCGTATTGCATGGAAGTCGTGACATTCCTGCGTGGCTACAGGGTGAGACTTGAACGCGGTAGCGCGGCAGGCTGGAGTAAGGCAGGTACCCCAGCGTTGTCCAAATTTGTCGATGACCTATGTGCCGGAGTTCGCAAGCTTACCCCAGCCTACGCTACTTAACCTGCTCCCGCTCTATACTGATTCCCACCATCTTGCAGTTGCGAATTGCCTGCAATTTTGCAACGCTGACCTTGACCCATGGGGCGTTAAAGTCTTTGAGGATGATCTGGGCGATGTGCTCGGCCAGCGTCTCCACCAGTGAAAAATGCCCCTCGCTCAGTACGGTCTGGATGTGTTGTGCGACCTTTGCATAATCGAGCGCATCATTGATGTCGTCGCTGTAACAGGCGCGACTGTTAGGCAGTGCGATCTCAAGGTCGAGTTGCAGCGTTTGCGGTACGCGTTTTTCACGTTCGTAAATACCGATCAGGGTAGTAACTTTGAGTTCGCGTATAAAGATGATGTCCATACTGTTGACCTGTTGTGCCAATCACGCTGTACTTGCATGAATATGACGGTTTGTTGTGGCGGTTCTGACGCAATGAAGTAAAATCCGCCATTCGCGCATTTTAAGGTATTCCTGATGTTAACTCTGTTTTTTGTTATTGCAGCCTATCTGCTGGGTTCGATTTCGTTTGCGGTTGTGACCAGTCGTGCATTTGGCATCGCCGATCCGCGCACCTATGGTTCGGGTAATCCGGGAGCGACAAATGTACTGCGCAGCGGAAAAAAAGCAGCGGCAGCGCTAACTTTGCTGGGAGATGCGGCAAAAGGGTGGCTGGCTGTTTATCTGGCAATCAAATATGCACCGCACGATGCAGATGGGTTGCTGATGGTGGCACTGGTGTTTCTGGCCGTGTTTCTGGGGCACTTATTTCCGGTTTTTCTGAAATTTAAGGGCGGGAAAGGCGTGGCGACAGCGCTGGGTGTGTTGTTAGCGTTAAACGGGTGGTTGGGATTAGCTGTGCTGGGAACCTGGTTGTTAATGGCTGTAGTATTCCGCTATTCGTCAGCATCTGCGCTGGTTGCAGCGATTGCCGCGCCGGTATACGCGATGCTGTTCCATCTGCGTCCTGAGCTTGTACTCGCGACTATCATCATGGCTTTGCTGTTAATCTGGCGGCACAAGAGCAATATTCAGAATCTGATGACAGGCAGGGAAAGCAAGATCGGACGCAAAAAATCTCAGGCCGTGTAGTTACAGATACAGCCGCTAATATTTCGGGATAGCACGGCGCCGGTGACTGAACGGTCACGCTATAGAAGGCGCTGCCTGAATAATTTCGTCCAGATTCCAGCGCGCTTTGACATTGAAACGATAATCTCTGGCGCCTTGTCCCTCAGCCAGACGCAATGCACCGGCGAACGCGATCATTGCGCCGTTGTCGGTACAAAATTCAAGGTCCGGATAAAACACGCGACCGCCGCGCAGGGTGATGTCATCAGTCAGGCGATGTCGCAGCATCTGATTTGCCCCCACGCCCCCAGCTACAACCAGTTGCGTCAGGCCGGTCTTGGCTAATGCCGCACGGGATTTGAGCGCCAGTACATCGATGATGGCTTCCTGCGTAGCATACGCAATATCGGCGCGGGTTTGTTCATCAAGCACATTCTGTTTGGTCAGCGTCAATACGGCCGTCTTTAATCCGCTGAAACTGAAGTCGAGATTGCCGCTGTGCAGCATCGGGCGCGGCAACTTGTAGAGTCCGGGGCGGCCCGATAAGGCGAGCTTTGCCAGAGCCGGCCCGCCGGGATAATCCAGGCCTAGCAGTTTTGCGCTTTTGTCGAAGGCCTCTCCCGCCGCATCGTCTACTGTCTCGCCCAGCAATTCGTATCTGCCGACGCCTTCCACGCGCATCAGTTGCGTGTGTCCGCCCGATACTAATAAAGCCACGAATGGAAAATCAGGTGCAGGATCGGATAGTAAAGGGGAGAGGAGGTGGCCTTCGAGGTGATGTATACCTATGGTCGGGATGTCTAGCGCGTAAGCCAGAGAGTTGGCAACGCTCGCGCCGACCAGTAATGCACCGCCCAGGCCCGGACCTTGCGTATAGGCGATTGCGCTTAACTGCTCAAATGAGACATCAGCCTGCTGCATCACCTGACGAATAAGCGGTATTACGCGTTGAACGTGATCGCGGGAAGCCAGTTCGGGAACGACGCCGCCATATTCGCTGTGCATGGCTATTTGTGTATGCAGCGCATGAGCGAGTAAGCCGCGCCCTGTTTGATAGAGCGCGATACCGGTTTCATCGCAAGATGATTCAATTCCAAGTGTAATCACAACAGCCTTTCTGCGGAGATTCAATTGTAGCGAACATCAGTCAGCAGGTGCGACAAATTCGTGAATGGCGCACTGAAATTTTCCAAATTAATGATGGGATGAAACTGCGCATAGGCTGAAATATATAGGCTGTCGTGCATATTGAGTGTCCGTGTTTCTACAGGTAGTGTACAGGCAGTGATGCGTGTTAGCTGTCTCATCACGAAGATCGCCAATTTCTGGAGTGTACAAACAAATTTAAGGAGCGCGCTGATCATGCAAAACTTGACCATTTTTCGCCTGCTGGCGATGATTATGCTGTCATTTTGTCTGTTGTCTAACGCGCGGGCGGATGTAGCTGGCGATGTGCAGGCAGGGCTGCCTCTGCAACAAATTGCCCAGAATGCCATGCCGGGGTTAACACCTGCTGAAGTGGTGACTCAGATGATCGCCGCTGGCGTTAATCCCATATTGGCGGCGGAAGCCGTAGCGCAAAGTGCGCCCGCGGCTGACGCGCCCAGCATTGCCGGAGCTGCAGCGGCCGCCGTGCCGGATGCCGCAGCGGATATTGCGGCGACCGTTGCAAGTGTGAGGGCAGAATTAGCTGTCGAGATTGCCGTCGCAACGGCAGCAGCTGCGCCCATATTTAAGCAGGAGATTGCAGATAGGGTGGCGAGCGCTGTACCCGGTGCAGCAGCGAATGTGTATGCTGCACTATTTCCAGCAGGTGCCGGAGGCGGCGGGCCAGCAGGTGCCACGCTTCAACCGGCCGCTGGAAGGCCGTTACAAGGTGCTGCAGGCGGCGGGGATTGCAATGCAACGACAGTTGGTAATAAAAAGAGCGTTACGACAGGAGTATATGTACCGGCCACACCACCACCGCCACTGGTGAATACTATAGTAAGTTGTGTTGGTAATGACATCCTGACGAGGACGCAGACATTCAGGAATCGTAAAGCGGTGATATACAATTACACGTGCATTTATCAATATGGGTATACATGGCGTAAAGATGCGGATACATACGGCCCAACTGAGCAGGTGCTGCTTACCGACATACCTACCACAACGGTATGTCCTGCTCCAACGACATGTTCAGGTGCGCCCCCCGCTTGTAACTGCCCCGATCCGAATAGTAAATATGTTCCTGGGCAAGGATGCAAATAAAATTTTTTCCAGCTGGGTTGTTGCCTGTTTGTTGGTGAGGTGTAGTTACGAAATAATTTGTTGCAATGGTTTGAGCCCGATATTTTGTCTTCCAAGGGGTGAGGTTCTGCTACCAGAGCGAGCCGATTGCAGGCGTGACGGAGGTAATTTGTCGCAGAATCCGTCGAGATATTTTGTATAGCCGCATACCAGCCACTCTCGTTTGTTGCTTTTGATCAGTTCCTCAATGTGTTTTGCTTGAGTAATCATGCTCCTGTCTATTGTTCTAATGACAATTTTCCGCGCGCTTGGCGGCAATTTGTACCATGATGCCAGACCCATATTCACGACCTGGTATTGCACCGAGGGATCCCAAGGGGCCAGCAGGGATGTTCTGTCGAGCGCCGTAAGAAATGTTGCATCATATTCTCCGAGCCTGTCTTTGCTGAGCATAATGTCTGCCCAGATGAAAGGGGATGCAGGTCTTTGTTCCGCGGATTTTAATTGATGCTGCAATGTCTGACGCCAAAGAGATGCTTTACGTTCAGAGTCGGGTGAAAATGAAGCGCGCCAGAAATACAGTTCCCCCATCTGTCGCCATAATTTTGAATTACCCGGATCGAGCTTTAATGCCTGTGCTAGAGGCTGTTCGGACGCATCCAACCATGCGGTGAGTTTTTCGTTTTCGACAGGTCGTTTGCTCTTTATCATGGAAGCCTCGCTCGCCAATAAATCGGCATAGCCTAAACAACCCACGACATAAATAAGATAAATGAGAGCAGACATTGCGCTCAGGGCAATCATTTTTTCCCGGCGACCGGGAAGCAAGGGCGCGACGGCGATCTCGTTCCTGTGGGTGCCTGGTAAGTAGCGTGCAATCCAGCCCAAAGCCAGAATCACCATGAATGTCATTGCATTGGCGGGAATCTGTAAATTGAAATCAGAGTCGCTGTGTATCATCAGGGCGGTGATCGCCATCATCACGGCGAAAGCCATGCCACGATTCCAGGACCGATGTCGATGGCGCAAGGCGGAAAGCGCCACGTAATATGTAGACAGAACGCTGGCAGCCAATAACAGTATGCCAGGAATGCCCGTCTCATAAGCGAATTCTACGTAGTCGTTATGTGCATGGTCCTGATAGCCTGAGGAGTCGCTTCCCTTGTAACGAAAATAGGTCACGTAGTAGCTGCCAAGGCCTGATCCAGTCAGGTAATAGTCACGCCAATAAGAGAGACTTTGCTGATCCGGTATCAGCCTGCTCTGCTCGCTTGCAATCTCGGTGGCTTCGATGCGTTGCGCCAACTGATCCAGCCCGAACCAGTTGCTGACAATAAGGATGTCGATGACGATCAGGCTTGTCAGCAAAATTACAGTGGGGCGGTTGGCGTGTCGTGAGAGGGTTAGAGTAAGCAGTCCGGTTACCAGCATGCTGCTGAAAAATGCAGTGTTGCCCATGCGCGATCGGGTCATGACCAGGGCGATGACCATCAACATCAGGCATCCTCTCAACAGCATCTTCGGACTCAATATCCATTTCAGAAGTCTGCTTAATCGTTGCCGCCAGGTATGCAGGCTGTCGTCATGGCCCATCATGGCAATCAGCGCTCCGATACCAATTGACAGACACAGTTCAAGGTAACCCGCGAGGTGGTTGCGGTTTATGAAGGTTCCGGTTGTGGCGCCCTGGTTCGTTTCGTTGAGCATAAAAAAACTATGCTCTGGGCTGCTTAGAGTCATGAAGTATCCATAAAGTGCCTGAAACAGGCCGCTGAAAATAAGCGTATATGCCACCCATCGAAGGCGTGCGCGGGAGTTAACCAATAATAATGTCAAGATGAACATTAATACATAACCAATACTCATTAAAAGGCATGACAAAGTGCCGTGAGTGTCAACGGACAGGGGGGCAAAGTTGGGGTTGGAGAATGCGTGTAGTGATGCAGATGCCGGGGAAAAATTCTGTATCCAGGGAAAAGGAATTGGAATGTATTGCAGAAGGATATATACGAGCCAGGTCAGCCAGAGCATCAAAATGGGCTTTGCTTTTTGAAAAACCGCTGTGAGTTGATGACGGCCCTGTAAAAATACACACAACCATGCCAGCATCAAGCCAAAAACCCAGATATCCAACAGCGCCCACGCCCAAATTTCGACGCTTGCGTATGGTAGCGGAATCCAGAAGAGCAGCAAAAGATATGCACGGAGGAGGTATTTATCAACTGCTGGCTCAGCGCTGTTAGTCTGCGTGATGAGGTTTATTGCAGCTGGAGCTAATTGCGATCCAAACATATCAAGCCCTATGGACGAATTTAATGCAAGTTTGCGGGAGGGGCGCTGGAGCATGAAAATGATGTCACGTTCGAAAAATTGTCTTGAATGAGGCTACAAAACTACCTAAGAGAAATCGGTGTTAACCGTAATTGTCTGCTGGCCTTAAGTCAATACGCATGAGTGTCTATGTATTTCGGTATGTGTACCCTTGATAGGTGTCATGTTAGGATAAATATTGTTTGCGGAGGTTATCGCTATATCAAGCACGCTGGTATTAAAGAGCGGATATTTCACGAATATTTCCGAAATGTGTTGACGTGAGGATTCTGATGTCTATAATGCGCCCCTCTTCACCGGAACAGTGGTTGAAACGAAGCGGAGCTGGAGACAGAAAAAGCTTAAAAATCAATAAAATGATTGCGTTTCCTGATGTTGTAGTTGAGAGGCAATAAGGGTGTGAAGAATTAGTTGACAGGCTGTTTTAAGTGTCTATAATGCGCACCTCTTCGCTCAGGTGAGGTTTGAAACGAAGCTTGCAGGTAGCTGTAAGTTTGAAGAATTGAAGTTGATTCGGTTTTGCCTGTTTGAGAGAAGGAAATAAGATTTCAAAATGTAGTTGACAAGGTGTTTTAAGTCTCTATAATGCTGACCTCTTCGCTGCAAAGCGAACGCTCTTTAAAAAAATAAATTAAACAATCGACGAGTGTAGGTGCTTGATTTTTGGTAGTTATCGGGACTTTTGGGTTCTTAAAAAGATAACGACTTTAAAATATAGTAGTGCCTTACACAAAGTCGAAAAAAATCATGTTAAGTGATTTTCTTTGAGTAAGATCGGTTCTGTAGAGAACCAAAACAGGTATTGAACTTAAGAGTTTGATCCTGGCTCAGATTGAACGCTGGCGGTATGCTTTACACATGCAAGTCGAACGGATTAAAGAGCTTGCTCTTTAGTTAGTGGCGAACGGGTGAGTAATATATCGGAACATATCCGGAAGTGGGGGATAACGTAGCGAAAGTTACGCTAATACCGCATATGCCCTGAGGGGGAAAGGGGGGGATCGCAAGACCTCTCGCTTTCGGAGTGGCCGATACCGGATTAGCTTGTTGGTGAGGTAAAGGCTCACCAAGGCGACGATCCGTAGCTGGTCTGAGAGGACGACCAGCCACACTGGAACTGAGACACGGTCCAGACTCCTACGGGAGCCTCGATGTGCTGGTGCTCAGCGTGCTGCTGTATTTTGCCGGCGGCTCGACCAATCCCTTTGTCTCGCTTTATCTGCTGCCACTGGTGATCGCCGCCGCCACCCTGCCCTCCCGTTACACCTGGGGCATGGCCGCGCTCACCACAGCCTGTTACAGCCTGCTGATGCGCTACCGCATCCCCTTGCCGCACAACCATCACGACATGAATATGGAAATGGAGATGGACAACGCCTTCAATGTCCATGTGCTGGGCATGTGGCTGGGCTTCGTCATCAGCGCCGGTGTGGTGGCCTATTTTGTGGTCAAAATGGCTGAAGCCGTGCGCAGTCGCGATGCGATGCTGGTACAGGTACGCGAGGACATCCTGCGCAATGAACGCATCAGCAATACGTAATGGAACCAGAACAGGACACAACA
>CAWASY010000060.1:0-8767 GCA_963784505.1 uncultured beta proteobacterium
GGTATATACGTATGTGTTTCCCGCCCTGGGGGCAAACATGGATCCCATGGATTGCCTTGGTCATTGCAGGCATGGTTGCGTTTGGCTTGTGGATGCTGGCGATCAGACTCAAACGGAATATGATCCTCATATTTTGCTTGATGAGTGGGGCAATCGGAGGATTGACGCATATTTGGGCTGTATATCGCGGCGTCGTCACCAAACCACCCATGCTGCAAGGGGCGTCTCCACTGGCGGCAGTTGTCATTGCGTTTTTTGAGTACATATTTTATTGGTGTACGATTCTTGTCATTGCAAAAGTTTTAGATTGGGTACAAATAAGATTGAAAAACAGGCAGGTGCCGCAAATCCACTCACATTGAGCGGGTTTGGCGTGAGTTTTATAAAATTGTATTTATAAAATGTTCATGAAGGAGCACATATGGAAATCAACTATAACGCAGTCAGCGCCTGGGCAACAGCAATAACCGTACTCATTGCTGTCATAGCAATTTGGCTGGAAGCAAGGCGCACAGCCATCAGCCGCGGCGTTGACATCCTTATAAAGTACTCGAGTGATTTCAGCAGTGACGAATTTTTGACGAGGCGTCAGTGTTTTGCGAAGATACTTAAAAAGAAAATGGTGGGGAAATTGAACAAGAAGGATCAAAACGAATTGGTTGCACTCGCAACTTTCTTTCTTGATCATTATGAAGTCATAGGTTTTCTCCTCCGCAAAAAAATCCTGGATAGGCAGCTTGTATATGTATATTATTCCTACACTTTGGTTGGCTATTGGCGTTTCTTGAAAGAAGTTATTGACACTTACAAAAAAGATGAACCAACCCTTTGGGAGGATGTGGAATGGCTTTATGATGAATTTATAAAACTAGGGTGTACTGGCGCTAAATCGCTATGCGACACAGCCAGTTGGGCAGCGCTTGCGCGATATGGTGGCGGTCATCCGAAATGTTGCAGAAGGCCATTGCAATCTATCTCAACGTCTGAGCCGTCAGGATGCCAGTCGAGATGAAGCGGGAGTACTGGCGCTGTGGATCAATAGCCTGATTGATAACATCGACCGTACCGTTGGTAATATCCGCTATGGAACTGATGAGATGATTATCAATCAGTCACACATGGATGCACGTAATAAGCAGGCGACGATGGCTACAAGTGAAGTACTGGTGGCGGTGCAAGATATTTTACGCGCACTGGAAAAGCAGATGAGCGACATTGATATGGCGACATTGACCACCACTGAGATGCGCTCTGCGATGCAGCAGGCAAATGAACGCGCCCGCGCTCAAGTGGCTATGGTGCAGAATCGTACCCAGACTATTCGTGACTCAATCAAGGCGTCCTCTTCAACCATTCGTTCTTTGGGTGAAAGTACCGAAAAAATTGGTGAAATAGCTAAAGTCATCAATGGCATTGCCGATCAGACTAATTTATTAGCGCTGAATGCAGCCATAGAGGCTGCTCGGGCAGGTGAATTTGGACGCGGATTTTCTGTGGTCGCGGACGAAGTGCGTAAATTGGCTGAACGCACCAGCGGCGCCACTCATGAAATCAATCAGATGATTTCTACTGTGCAGGATAAAGCACGGGATGCCGTTGCTATTATGGAACAAGGTGCCAACGGGATGGAAGAAGGATTGCGACTGGCAGAAGCTTCTGCCTCTGATAACTCAGGCTCTCAGGAGATCGTAGAACGCATGTTTGCCACGATTGCGCAAATCTCTATGAGTGCATCGGCTAGCGGCAGCAAGGTTCAGGGGGTGGCTCGCGCCGCTGATTTGATGGGCGATTCGCTGGGCGATCTGAATTTTGCGATTGCCAGCAGCAGAGAGGGCGCAGAAAAACTACGCTTGCTAGTTAATCAGTTTGAGATTACAGATGTTCAAAGCGAGCGAGGTTGATATCAATACCCATAACTTTGATGCCATCAATAATCTGGTAAGCGAGGGCGGCGAAGGCAACGTGACCGGTCTGTTCAGAGACTTTACAGTCGGCAGTGCATTTCAGCCGATCTTTAGTCTCTCGCATCAACACCCGGTAGGGTATGAGGCGCTATGCCGGGCAAAGGATGTGAATGGCGTGCCGGTTTCGCCGCTTGCGTTATTCGGTCAGGTGAAAGACGAGTCGGACAATGTGCTGCTTGACCGATTGTGCCGTACGGTGCATGTCCAGAATTTCACGCGCTTTTCAGATAAATCGTGGATATTCCTCAATGTGAATCCGCTGGTGACCGTGCGTGGGAAGAACTATGGATCGTTCTTCAAAGAGATGCTGGAGCATCACAATATTCTACCCAGCCAGGTGGTCGTTGAAATCCTTGAGCAAGGCATTAAAGACGAATCTATTCTTTCAACAGCACTCGAATATTACAAGAATCTGGGGTGTTTGATCGCCATTGATGATTTTGGTGCATCCCATTCAAATTTCGACCGTATCTGGAATATCCAGCCAGACATCGTTAAATTTGATCGATCCATTATCGTGCAGGCTGAAAACAACCCTGTCGTCCGTAAAGCACTGCCAAGCATGGTGGGTCTGATTCAGGAATTGGGTTGCATCGCCTTGATGGAAGGGATTGAGACTGAGCAGCAGGCGCTGATAGCGATAGACTCTAATGTAGATATGGTGCAGGGCTATTACTTTGGTTACCTAAAGCGGCGCTCGCGGATCAGACAGAACAAGAAAATATGCTGTCAAAGTTACGCTATAAACACATCGTTTTTTCGGATTCGACAAGAGCACGTTACCGTGAGGCTGTGGATCCGTGTATGGTTGAATTCAAGGAGTTTTTGCGTATCATCACAACAACCCATGAGCAATCCTGTGAAAAACTACTGGAATTGCCCGGCGTGATGCGTGTGTATTTTTTGGATGAAGGCGGTTATCAAATAGGCGTCAACATCGTCAAGAAGCAACTATCAGAGTATGCAGATCCACGCTATAAACCGTTGTCCGATGCAACCGGAGCTAACTGGTCGAGACGCCATTACTTCAGGCAGGCAACACTAAATCCCGGGGAAGTTCAAATAACCCGTCCCTATCGTTCGCTGACCGGAAAAAGCCAGTGTGTCACTCTCTCTGCAATGGTCACCACAACATACGGGAAACGAGTCGCCTGTGTGGATTTAGACTGGTCATAGCGGCCGAAAACAGTCTGATAAAAATAAAACTCTACCTCTGAAGCTAACAGTGACGAGCAAAATACCAGGTCTGACAAATGGCTTCAAGCAGCTTGCTTCGCAGGTGAGCAGCATCCTTCTTCACGCATGACGCGACACAGTGCCACGCCTAGCAATGCACCCAAAACCGGTGCCGCAAGATACAGCCAGAGACTGGCAAGCTGGCCGGAAACCAGCGCGGGAGCCAATGACCTTGCAGGATTCATGGATGCGCCGCTGATCGGCCCTGCAAAAAGCGCCTCAAGTGTGATGACCGCACCGACTACGATCCCGGCTGTAACACCACGCTCCTTCGCTCCGCTGGACACTTTCAGGATGACGAACATGAGTATGGCCGTCAGCACCACCTCCAGAATAAAGGACTGCTGATAAGACCCTGCAGGCAGTGTGGCGCCCAGAGAGGCATGGGACGGAAAAAGTACACGCAACAGCAGACTGGCTAACAGCGCACCGGCAAGCTGGCTGGTGATATAGGGCAGCACCAGTCGAGCGGGAAAGCGCTTCGCCAGAAAGAAACCTATCGTGACGGCCGGGTTCAGATGCGCACCGGAGATATCACCGACGGCATAGATCATGGACAGCACGACAAGGCCAAAGGTGAGCGAGATGCCCACATGAGAGATCATCCCGCCGGAAATGTCATTGATGACGATGGCTCCCGTACCTGCGAACACCAGACAAAAGGTGCCAAAACCTTCAGCCCAGTATTTACGCATCTGATCCTTATCCATCACCTGTTCTCCCCTGTCGTAAACGAACAACCTTAAAAACAATAATTAGGGAAGCGCTGATTTAATCCGAAACCAATGGTTCGATACATTTTCCGTTCGTCCCGAGTGCCGCGCTTGCGCGGTGTATCGAGGGTGCGAACGGAAAATACTCACCACGAACGGATTAAATCAGCGCTTCCTTAGTCAAAACCTTAGCAACAACCCGATGTCGTTTCACTGTGATTCTGTGCAAACGGGATATCGCTACCGCATCCGGGGAAAATCCCATAGTGCCGACTAAAGTCACCGATAAACTCGAAGTGTGAGCTGAAACGCGTGTCATGCAGCATGTGCCAAGTGTTGCCGCATACCGGGAATACCTTCCCCGTTTCTATGTTGTGATGCGCATCAAGGATAAAGCGGTGCGCGTGATCCGCTATCGTGCCGCGATAGATCACGGCTTGACCGAAATCTTCACACGCGGTCTCCAGACCTTGCAGTTTGAACAGACGGTAGGTCGCTGAAAAGAACTTGATGTTGCCTATCCGTTCCGTCAGCTTGGCATCGGTCACATCCAGCGGCTTATCTTCAACCAGACGCGGGTCGGCAAAGCCGTGACGCCTGGACAGACTGATGAAATCGTTCCAGTACAGTGCCCCGCCCAGACATTCACCGTACAAGACAGGGTCATTGCGCACGGCATCCGGCACGCGCCGGTCGGCATAGACATCAGAGAAATAGAACTCGCCACCCGGCTTGAGCAGGCGATGCACTTCACGCAGCACCGCATCTTTGTCGGGAGAAAGATTGATCACGCAATTGGATACGATGACATCGAAGCTAGCGTCCTCGAACCCCAGTTCACCCAGCTTTTCGATATATCCCTGCTTGAAAACGACGTTATCGAAACCGAACACCCCGGCATGATGGGCGCGATAGCCTTCCGCGATGGCGAGTTGCTCCTCGGTCATATCCACACCGACCACCTGCCCGCCCTCACCTGCCAACTGAGCCAGCGCATACACATCGCGCCCCGAACCGCTGCCCAGATCAAGTATCCGGCAACCTTCCAGCAACGGCGGACACACCAGACCGCAACCGTAGTAGCGCGACAACACCTCGGGATGGATGCGCGACAACAGCGGCTTGAGCCAGCCCGGCACGTTCGATGCGTCGCAACACGCGCTGGTCTTCAGATCGCCTGAGCTTTGCAATTGCTTTCCGTAATAGTCTTTAACGACTTCATGCATGATGTTTCCCTTAAAAATTAGATGATGGTGTTTGCTTAGTCGTAGCGACTCAAGGTTTATTACACGCCTTCGAAAAATCAGTTGACTTAGTGGCAAGTCTGTCGAGATGCGTGATGACATTCCGGCGCAGGAAGCGCATATTGAACAGAAGTTATCAGCCGCCTTTTAAGATTGGGAGTATCTGAAATGAGCGTTTCTGTAGTAAATCTGCCTCGAGATCATCCTCGTGCATTCCTTGCACTGGCAACCATAGGCTGGTTTGCCATTTACAAATCGCTGGAACCACTCTCCCGAATTCTGGTTGATGCACTACCCGTCGAGCCGTCCAGCCATTTATATAACGCGCTGCAATTCTTCCTCTATGACACACCCAAGGTGCTGCTGCTGTTGGCCGGTGTGGTGTTCTTGATGGGCATGGTCAATTCGTATTTCACGCCGGAACGTACCCGTGTCCTGCTTTCCGGTCGCCATGAAGGGGTGGGTAATGTCTTGGCCGCACTGCTCGGCATCGTGACGCCATTTTGCTCCTGCTCGGCTGTGCCACTCTTCATCGGTTTCGTGCAGGCAGGCGTACCGCTGGGCGTGACGTTTTCCTTCCTGATCTCGGCACCCATGGTGAATGAGGTCGCGCTGGCTCTGTTATTCGCGCTGTTCGGATGGAAGATAGCCGCGTTGTATCTGGCTCTGGGGTTATCCATCGCGATCTTCGCCGGATACATCATCGGTCGTTTGAAGATGGAGGCGTATCTGGAAGACTGGGTGCGCAACATGGCGCGCATAAACGCAACAGTGGATAGCGATACGCTGACACTTTCCGACCGGCTCTATGCCGGTTTCGCCTCGGTGCGCGAGATCGTCGGCAAGGTATGGCCTTATGTGCTGGCCGGTATCGCCATAGGTGCCGGCATTCACGGTTTCGTACCGCAAGATTTTATGGCCGCATTGATGGGTAAAGATGCGCCGTGGTGGGCTGTACCGGCGTCGGTATTGATCGGCGTGCCGATGTACACCAATGCCGCTGGCATCATCCCCATCGTCGAAGCACTGCTGGCCAAAGGAGCGGCGCTGGGCACCGTGCTGGCTTTCATGATGAGCGTAATCGCGCTGTCGCTACCCGAGATGGTCATCCTGCGCAAAGTGCTCAAACCCCGATTGATAGCAACATTCATCGGTGTGGTAGCCGTTGGCATCATCCTCGTTGGCTATGTGTTCAACGCGGTGGTGTAGACATGTCGTACTGTAGCCCCCTATATGCGTTTGTATCGCACGGATACCTGGTGCTACGTTCTGGCAAGAAGTGGAATCCAAATCTCAATCAATATAAGGAGTTAACCATGAAGCATATCAAAGTCCTCGGTACAGGCTGCGCCAACTGCAAAACCACGATGAAGATGATCGAGGATGCGGCCAGGGAAAAAGGCGTGGAGATCCAACTGGAGAAGATCGAAGACATTCAATCCATCATGAGCTACGGCGTCATGTCCACGCCCGGCGTGGTCGTTGATGAAAAGGTGGTGCATGCTGGCGGCATACCATCCCGCGACAAGGTCGCAGGGTGGTTGTAGCAAACTACTCCATCATAGCCCGTTCACTCGCGCGAAGTTGATGCGTCGCCCTGCTTCCATATCGTCAAGCCGGCACTACTGGCTTAAACTTCATGGATGTGAAGCGTAAATTTAGCAATGTTTGAGGGCAGAACTCAGCGCTCACTCTGTGCAATCAAGGTTCCCGGCCAACCAGTCGGATGCATCGCCCTGAATCAATTGACTATGGAAGCGGATGAAGTCCAGTCCAGACAGTAACCGGAATCTACATTCATCACAGTCCAGAAGTTGGCCGCGACTCAATTCCACATCTAAGTTCCGTTGTCTCGGTCACTGCGAGTTCTGAATGTCAGCAATCAGACATACAAAATATCTTCCCATTACGATTTTTCATTATTGTTTTGTCCAGCCTCAGCAGGCACTTCCGGTTTTGGTGTTTCATATCTCGGTGCTTTGTTTCCCAAAAGCACATATTTCAAGAAGAGGTCATTGCTTTCCGGGCAAGACAAACTTCGCAAACTGGCGGATCATAATCCAGACTTTCCGTAGTAGACCCGCCACAAATTCCGCAGACGGTCGAAGATTCATCTTCGTAGCGGGTGATCAAATCTTCAATCTGTTCACTCAGTTCAACTGGCACAACGAATTCAGCACGAGGTGTAAACATCCACCAAATCTCCAAATGACTATTCTTTACCTGAAGTCGATCAATTCCTGGCGGTGTGTCAGTGGGGAGTAGCGCATCGAGTTCTGTACAAAATTTGTCGATTAAAGGCAGCCAGCCTAAGGGAATAGAGGCCAACTCAGCAGGGTAACCATCCGCGCGGAATGGACGAAACAAGTGTTCCCACTTATGGCCTAATGCTGCCTTCATTTCGTCACCATTATTACGAATCTGCATTTCTAGGGGGGGCTGGATTTTGTGTAAATGGGTTTTCTTAGCGCTGAGGCATCTTATCCTCAAACTGGATATTAAACCGGTTTAGTGCTGACTTCCAATAACAGATTGGCATCTTCCATTTCTTGCTTATGTTATTCAGCGCCAGATAGAACAGCTTCAGCAACGCCTCGTCATTGGGGAACGAGCCCCGATTCTTGGTGATTTTTCTGTAGGCATGTTGAAAGCTGCTGCTTGCATATCATCCTCTCGGGCGTATTTTGCCACCATACCATTAACCCCACGACTTTTTGTTTTGGAGAATTATTCCCGCTGAATTCATTGCCGGACAGCGTTCCTTCCCTAACAACGACTCAGTCTCGCTTGCGACACTTCGACTCTTGGAGTTGAATACCATCAAGCCCTTCGCAAATGTACTCAGCGTCAACGAAAGTGACGCTGCAAAAAAGCAAAAAATAGACAAGTTAGACGCACGTCCCGCGACGAATAGCTGAAAGGCAACGACATCCAACAATACACTCACAAGGAGAACATCATGCCCAAAGCCATCTGGAACAATCAAATCATCGCCGAAGCACCGACTAGCGACATCCACCGAGTGGAAGGCAACATCTACTTCCCGCCGTCTGCGATCAAGCGCGAATTCCTGCAAGCCAGCCAGACACACAGCCATTGCGTCTGGAAAGGCGAGGCCAGTTATTACAGCGTAGTGGTCGACGGAAAAGTGAATGAAGATGCAGCATGGTACTATCCCGAGCCCTCCGCGATGGCGGCTCGTATCAAAGACCATGTCGCGTTCTGGCGCGGCGTCAAGATAGAGGAATGACGAGAAAATGATTGATGCTGCATTGATAGCGCGCTACCAAACAGTACGCGCGCGTTCGGAAGCGTTGTGCGCGCCGCTGGAGATCGAGGATTACTGCATCCAAGGAATGGAGAGCACCAGTCCGCCCAAGTGGCATCTGGCGCACGTCAGCTGGTTCTTCGAGACCTTCATCCTCGTGCCTTATGCGAAACAATACCGCATGTTGCACCAGGAATACGCACATCTGTTCAATTCCTACTACGAGACGGCGGGCAGTTTCTTCCCGCGCCCGCAACGCGGCATGTTGTCACGGCCTACGGTTGCCGAGGTGTATCGCTATCGCCAGCATGTCGATGCGGCGATATTAGAATTGCTGGCGCA
>CAWASY010000061.1:0-22308 GCA_963784505.1 uncultured beta proteobacterium
AATGAAGCGGTTTTTGCCTTGATACGCTGGCTGTTGTTTTTGTTGATGCTGGGCGGTTGTGCTACGCAGCCGGTTCCGAAGCCGCTACAGACCGAAACGTCGGCCTTTGCGATGAATGGTCGTATCTCGGTCAGGCATCAGGGCAGGCATGATGCGGCAGGATTGCGCTGGACGCATCTGGCCGATAGCGATGAAATTCTGTTGCTCACACCGCTGGGACAAACGGCAGCGCGCATCTATCGTGATGCACATCAGGCAACGCTGGATGAAGGTGACAGGCATTATCAGGATAGCGATATCGAGTCGCTGATGATGCAGGTTCTGGGATGGCGTTTGCAGCTCGATGCTCTGCATCACTGGGTGCTGGGCAAGATGGCTCCATCGGCTGGCTCAGGGCAGATGGCGAGCGGTGCGATGGTTGAACGTGATGAGCTTGGCAGGCTGACTGTGTTGCGTCAGGATGGTTGGGAGGTGCGCTATCTGAAATATGCGGATGACAAGGCGGATAGCCTGCCATCCCGTGTGCAGTTGTCCCGGACTGAGTTGCAATTAACCCTGTTGATAGACGAATGGGAATGGAATCCATGAACGAACTGACTTGTCCGGCGCCAGCCAAGTTGAATCTTTTTTTGCATGTCACAGGCAGGCGTGCCGATGGTTACCACTTGTTGCAAACCCTGTTCCGCTTCATCGATTTGAATGATACGCTACATTTTTGTTTGCGTAGTGATGGCGTGATTCATCGCACCAACGAAGTCGTAGGTGTGGCGGAGTCACAGGATCTGGTGGTCAGGGCAGCGCGATTATTGCAGCAGGAAACCGCTTGTGCATTGGGTGTGGACATCACGGTGGAAAAGCACATTCCGATGGGGGGGGGGCTGGGCGGCGGCAGTTCTGATGCGGCAACGACGCTGATTGCGCTCAATCGCTTGTGGTCATTGGGTTTAAATCGCGATAAACTGATGCAGCTTGGTTTGCAGCTTGGGGCGGATGTGCCGGTTTTTGTGTTTGGCGAGAGTGCTTTTGCCCAGGGGGTGGGAGAAGAACTGCAGGCTTATGCGTTACCGGAAGCGTGGTATGTGGTGCTTTTTCCGCCTGTCCATGTGCCGACTGCAAAAATATTTTCACATCCGGAATTGACACGGGACTCGGATTCGATAATAATGCGCGCCCTCTCAACGCAGTCATTGCGAAATGATTTGCAGAGTGTGGTGTGCAGGCTTTATCCGGAAGTCGCTGTTTATCTGGAAGCGCTCGCCAGCTATGGGGAGGCAAAAATGACGGGTTCCGGCGCATGCGTATTTGCCGAATTCGACAGTCAGGCACGTGCTGAATCGGTTTTGCAGAAATTGCCGTCATTCATGCGGGGCGTGGCAGTTAAAGGTTTATCAAGGCATCCGTTGCAAGATTGGGTGTCATAGCAGTTTATTGGGGAGTCGCCAAGTGGTAAGGCAACGGGTTTTGATCCCGTCATTCGTAGGTTCGATCCCTACCTCCTCAGCCACAATCAGGGCACATAAGTGCCCTTTTGGTTTTATTCATTAAGGGGTTTACGTGTCCTACGATAGCTTGATGGTGTTCACTGGCAATGCCAATCCTAAGCTGGCTACAGCGGTCGCGCAGCATCTTGACATCACGCTTGGACAGGCGACAGTTGATCGTTTTTCCGATGGCGAAGTGATGGTTGAACTTCTCGAAAACGTGCGCGGCAAGGATGTGTTCATTCTGCAATCCACCTGCGCGCCGACTAATGACAATCTGATGGAAGTGATGGTGATGGCCGATGCCCTCAAGCGCGCTTCTGCCGGTCGTATCACCGCTGCAATGCCGTATTTCGGCTACGCGCGTCAGGACAGGCGTCCGCGTTCGGCGCGGGTCGCGATCACTGCCAAACTGGTTGCAGATATGCTCACCAGTGCCGGTGTGGACAGGTTGCTGACCATGGATCTGCATTCCGACCAGATTCAGGGTTTTTTTGATATTCCTGTTGATAATATTTATGCGAGCCCGATTTTGCTGGCCGACGTGTGGCGTCAGCATTACCAGAATCTGATCGTGGTATCTCCGGATGTGGGTGGGGTGGTTCGTGCCCGTGCGCTGGCCAAGCAGATGGATGCGGATCTTGCCATCATCGACAAGCGTCGTCCCAAGCATAACGTAGCGAAGGTGATGAATATCATCGGTGAAGTATCAGGAAAAACCTGTCTGATCATGGATGATCTGGTTGATACTGCGAACACGTTATGCGAAGCGGCCAAGGCGCTGAAGGAAAAGGGTGCAATGCGTGTGCTGGCCTATTGTACCCATGCGGTACTGTCAGGACCTGCCATAGAACGTATCGAGAACTCGGCAATTGATGAGCTGGTTGTGACCGACACGATTCCCCTGTCAGAAGCTGCGGCCAGGTGTTCGCGCATCAGACAGCTCAGTACGGCAGAATTGATGGCTGAAACGATACGTCGCATCAATAACGAAGAGTCGGTCAGTTCGCTGTTTACCGAATAAAAAATTGGATTTGGCAGTAGCCATGTTGGCTGCTGCATGTATGAGTCGTCTGGTCGCGGACGATTCAATTTTGGAGAAGTAGAAAATGAAGACTAAATTTAATGCAACAACACGCAACACGCAAGGTACGGGTGCGAGCCGCCGTCTGCGTAAAGCCGGTTTCGTACCTGGCGTTGTTTATGGTAATGGCGCTGCCGTTACTATCCAGATGGACCACAACGAGATGTATTACAAGTTGCGTGCCGAAGAGTTTCACTCATCCGTGCTGACCATGACGCTCGATGGCAAGGAAGAAACTGTGCAATTGCGCGCTTTCGTCAACCATCCATTCCGCCAGCAGGTTCAGCATCTGGATTTTCAGCGTGTTCAGAAGGGTCAAATGATCCATATCAAGGTGCCTTTGCACTTCCTGAACGAGGAAGTTGCACCTGGCGTTAAGCTCGGTGGCGGCAAAATCAGCCACGTGATGATTGATGTCGACGTCGCTTGTCTGCCCAAGGATCTGCCAACTTTCATCGAGGTTGATCTGGGTGGCATGGAACTGGGTCATTCCGTTCACTTGTCCGATCTGGTTCTGCCCAAGGGTGTGACACTGGCTGCCCACGGCGAACACACAGGCGAAGCGGTTGTTGCAACCGTACAAGTGCCGCGCGGTGCCGTTGAAGCTGCAGCAGCGGTTGCAGAAGAAGAAGCAAAGAAGTAAAGGGCATATGCCTTTAAGACCCGCCATTGCTGACAACGGCATGGCGGGTTTTTATTTTTAGACCATGAATTCAATCCGCCTGATTGTCGGCCTCGGAAATCCGGGGCGCGAATATGAAACAACCCGCCATAATGCTGGATTTTGGTGGGTGGATGAATTCGCCCGTCGCGAAAATCTGGCTTTCAGGGGCGAGGCCAGATTTCACGGACTGGCTGTGCGTGGCGTCATGAACGGGAATGAAGTTGCGCTGCTCAAGCCGCAAACTTTCATGAACCTTTCGGGGCGTGCAGTCGCAGCGCTGATGCAGTTTTACAAGATCACGCCGACCGAAATTCTGGTGGTGCATGACGAACTGGATTTGCAGCCCGGTATTGCGCGTCTCAAGATGGGCGGCGGTCACGGCGGGCATAATGGTTTGAAGGATATCATCGCAACTCTGGGCACGCGCGATTTCTGGCGCTTGCGGATAGGCGTAGGCCATCCGGGTGATCGTGCTGAAGTTGTCAATTACGTGTTGAATGCACCGCGCCGTGAAGATCGCGAACTGATCGAGGAGGCGCTGCAGCAATCGCTGCATGTCGCACCGCAGATCATTGAAGGCAAAATCGAAGCGGCTATGTTGAAGCTGCATAGCAAGTGAAATCAGGAGCGGTGCGGATTTGCTGCGCTGATTTCCGTGGATTTGCCAAGCCGTTTAATTTATTGAAGAAAGTACAGTCATGAGTCTGAAATGCGGTATCGTCGGCCTGCCTAATGTAGGTAAATCAACTCTGTTCAATGCGCTGACCAAGGCGGGCATCGCGGCAGAAAATTATCCATTCTGTACCATAGAGCCGAATGTGGGTATCGTGGAAGTTCCCGATTCGCGCATGGCCGCACTGGCTGCCATCGTCAAGCCGCAGCGCATGCAGCCTGCCATCGTCGAATTCGTCGATATCGCAGGGCTGGTTGCAGGTGCGTCCAAAGGGGAAGGACTAGGAAACCAGTTCCTGGCCAACATCCGCGAGACGGATGCTATCGTGAATGTGGTGCGCTGCTTTGATGACGAGAATGTGGTGCATGTGTCTGGCCGTGTCGATCCGATTTCAGATATCGAAACCATCATCACCGAACTTGCGTTAGCTGACATGTCCGTGGTTGAACGTACACTGCACCGTGACGGCAAGAAAGCCAAATCCGGTGACAAGGATGCGCAAAAACTGGTGGCGGTGCTGGAAAAACTGCTGCCCCATCTGAACGAGGGCAAACCTGCGCGTACCTTCGGTCTTTCCGATGACGACAAGCTGACCATCAGGCCGCTGTGCCTGCTGACCATCAAGCCTGCGATGTATGTGGGCAATGTGACGGAGGATGGCTTCGAGAATAATCCCTATCTGGATCGACTGCGCGAACATGCCGCGAAGGAAGGCGCGCCGGTAGTTGCACTGTGTGCCAAGATCGAGGCGGAACTGGCCGATCTTGACGATGCGGATAAGTTGGAGTTTTTGGCGGATCTGGGTTTTGATGAGCCTGGACTGGATAAGCTGATCCGCAGCGGATACGAATTGTTGGGCTTGCAAACCTACTTCACGGCGGGTGTGAAGGAAGTGCGTGCCTGGACTATACACAAGGGCGATACCGCGCCGCAGGCGGCTGGCGTCATTCATACCGATTTTGAACGCGGCTTTATTCGCGCCCAGACCATCGCCTTTGCCGACTTCGTCGCCTACAAAGGCGAACAGGGTGCCAAGGAAGCCGGCAAGATGCGTGCCGAAGGCAAGGATTATGTGGTGCATGATGGCGATGTGCTGAATTTTCTGTTTAACGTCTAGCTGCGCAGCCATTTTTCTGCTTCCCAGAGCCCCTGTTAAGGGGCTTTGTTGTTTTTGTGGATTCCTTCCCATGCATTGCCATACAAGATAAATCGGGTTGTAAAAAAGCCTGAATTTACTTCATACATCGGGCATATTTTGCTATTTTTGCCGACAGATATTCTCAAGTCCCACGGATCACGGGCAATTGCTCATGAATTTAGACCAGTTTGCATAGACTTTTTGGCATATTGTTTTTGAAGTGGTTGCAGCGCAGTATTCATGCTCACGGAAATATCCATGGAAATTTTTCTGCTAAAAAATTGGCTATGGTGTAGTCGTGTGTGATTTTATGATCAACAGAAATATTTGTCAGTTAATCAGGAGGTTGCCATGGTTTGATAGCCGCGCCGATATCCGACTAATCAATAAACTTCATTATCAATCTGATCATCATGTATAAGGGGATAGCTATGGATTCTTATGTACGGTCATTTGGACCAACCACCAATGTCAAAAGTAAGCAGGAAATGAAAATAGCCGATTTTATGAAAAGTGCAGGTTCGAAAGATGTCCAAAATATGTTTCAAAGAATTAATGGGGGAAGCTACTCTGCCTGTCATACCTCGTTTTATGAGGCGACGGGGATATGGATTCCGGAATTAGTCCCGATATTCCAGAAGATGGATGCAATGATGGTCATGAGAGAAGGTGCAATAACTCCAAAATAATAGCCTGACCCACTTGGGTGGACTGGTTCTTACAATAATACAGTGGACTCACACACGATTGATTGGAAATATTGGTGCGACCATGTTGCTGGCGGGATGCGTGTTCGCGCCGTTCTTTTTTCTGCAATGTTGCAAAAATGTCATGCGGAGTATGCAAGTTTAAGTAGCAATGCGTTATTTGATCCCCTGTTCTACCTGATCGTCAGCTCTGACACTCGTCTGCCGGAAAGGCTCATTGGATATGGGCTTTTAAATTCAGATTGCCATAATAAGACCGTAAAAACGCTACTTGAAACAAATAGCCAGGGAGCTTGCATATTACCCGGCGTGGGTTATGCAGAAGGTTTTCCATCAAGTTCACAATTTGAAACTGAAATTTTTGCGAACGAATCTGGTTTCATGAATATTTCTGTTTCATCTTACTCCGATGGAGGAACAAGTTTTATTGAATTCAGCAGGTTGGGTAATGGCATTCAATTTTTGAGTCACCTTCACCCCTTGCTCGAAAATTATCTGTTGAACGAGTTTGATCATTCTTTACTGCCTGAATCAACCGGTGAGTTACTTTTTCTTGTTGATGTTGCTTTCTCCATGCTTAATACATACTTTCCGGAGTGCCATGAAATGCTAACAATGTGCATTCAGGAACTGGTCCTGTTTCGGATGCCCTCGCAAAATTCATTTGCAATAGAAAGCGTGCCGGGAACAATATTTTTCTCATTGCCAAAAAACGAAACGCTGCCGTTTTTCATTGAAGACATACTTCATCAAGGCGGACATGTGATGCTGGATGCCGCATTATTTTCGCAGCAAAGCAGCCTAACAATGGAGAGAGAAACACGCATTTCAAAATATACGCAGGACAGCACTGATTCCAGAAGTGTATATATAGTAATGCATGCGCTATTTACGGAATTCCTGATAACGGAGGGATTGCTAAGATGCATTGAGCAAAAGGCGTTTGACGAAGCGGACAACTTTGAAGCGCTGGGGAGGCTGGTTTTTAGTTTGCAAAAATACTGTATTGATTACCAAAATCTATCACGGGTAAGTGATTTAAGTTTACTGGCCAAAAATATAAAGTGTTACCTGGGCGACAATTTGAATAAATTGCTTGAAAGAGTCAATTTGTTCTCGCCAAGTGTGTGTCTTGAAGGGCAGGGATATAACTTCGATTTGGAAATATATCGTAAAAACAACCCATTGTAGGATACAGCCGTCACCAATGCGGTGCGCTGCTTTGATGACGGGTATGTGGTGTATGTGTCTGGCCGAATCAATCTGCTATCCGCTATTGAAACTATCATCATCGAGCTTGCGCTGGCTGACATGGCTGTCGCCGCCCATTAGCGGTAGAATTCGATTCATGTTAATTCAGTCACGTTATGCGCACAATTTGAAAACAGGGACGATCCCATGAATGCTCGCACCTGGCAATTGTTGCAGCAGCTATCCGATGGGGAATTTCATTCCGGAGAGGTGCTCGCGAAACAACTGGGCGTGTCGAGGGCAACGGTGTTCAATGCGCTGGAAACGGTGGCTGACTATGGTGTGGACTTGCAGCGCATACGTGGCAGGGGCTACCGTCTGGCGCAAGCCTGGCAACCGCTCGATCGGGTCGAAATAGCGCAATGCCTGGGCGATGTGGCAGCGCGTTTTCGCATTGAAATCCTGCAGCAGGCAGGGTCCAGCAATAGCGAGTTGATGCGTGCTGCTGTCATGGGTGCGCCCTCGGGCAGCGTGCTGGCGGTGGAGTTGCAGACGTCAGGGCGGGGGCGTATCGGACGAACCTGGCATTCCGGTCTGGGTAATGCGCTGACCTTTTCATTGTTGTGGCGTTTCGATTGCGGTTTGCATGCCTTGTCCGGCCTTAGTCTGGCTGTGGGTGTGGCGATTATGCGGGCGTTGCGCCGATACCAGGCGGCGGGTATCGGCCTGAAATGGCCGAACGATGTTCTGACCGTGCAGGGCAAGCTAGGCGGAGTGCTGATCGAGGCGCAGGGCGACATGTATGGCCCAAGCGCAGTGGTGATTGGTATCGGCCTCAATTGCCATCTGTCGCTTGCGTTGAGCAAGGTCATAGACCAGCCTGCAACAGCGCTCGATCTGGTCTGTACAATGCCATCGCGCAATCAGCTGCTGGCATCCTTGCTGGATGATCTGGCACAGGTTATGGATGAATTTTCCCGCGCCGGTTTTTCGAATTTGCGTAGCGAATGGGAGCAATATCATTTTCGGCAGAATTTGCCTGTTCAACTGAACATGCCGGATGGTTCGACGATAGTGGGTATTGCGCGCGGGGTCAGCGAATCGGGTGAGTTGCGCCTGGAAACAACGCAGGGGGACAGGTTGTTCAATTCCGGTGAAGTTGTGGCGTGATGGTGAAGCGATGGTTGATTGATGCGGGCAATACAAATATCAAGCTGGCTTGGGTCGAGGATGACAGGTGGCTGCCCGTTACCGTATTGCCATGCCGTCAGATGGATGATCTTGCAAGTATACTGGTCAGTCAGGGGGCGGTGGATCAGGTATGGGTCAGCAATGTAGCTGGCCGGGAAGTGGCACAGCGTATCGTCGAAGTGTGCACTACGCACAATGTGTCACCACGGTTTATTACGGCACAGACTGAACAGTGCGGCGTGCGCAGCGCTTATCAACAGCCAGAAAAGCTGGGCAGTGATCGATGGGCGGCGCTGATCGCAGCTTGGCATCGGGTGGAGGGCGCCTGTCTGGTGGTGAACTGCGGAACAGCAACGACCATCGATGCGTTGTCGGATGAAGGCGTCTTTATGGGTGGACTGATTTTGCCCGGTGTAGAACTGATGCAGCGTAGCTTGGCGGGCGCAACAGCAGATTTGCCTTCTGGCGCTGGCAGTTATGCCCTGTTTCCGTGCAATACGGAGAGTGCTATCTACAGTGGTGCCATTCAGGCGACTATCGGAGCGATACGACTTCAACAGGCATTGCAGGATGTAGAGGCGCCGGTATTGCTGGGCGGCGGCGCGGCCCCCCTGTTGATTCCCCATTTGAGTGTGCGGATGGTGGATAATATGGTATTACAGGGTTTGTTGTTAATTGCACAGGATGATGGCAAGGCATGAAATTAATATTTTGGCTGCTGGTTGTGGGAAACTTGGTGTTCTTTGCCGTGATGAAGTTGCAGGGCGGCGACCAGTCAGTGCCTATCCCGCTTTCACTGCACGGCGAGAAAATTACCCTGGCTCAGGCTAGCGAAGCCGTGCAATCCGCACCGGAAATAGCGTCATCCGTACCGAGCGCGGTGTCTGCGGCAGTGTCCGCGCCGATCGCAGCGCCTGTGTTGACCTGTTACGAGTGGGGCGATTTCTTTGGCAGCAATCTTGTCAGGGCCAGCAATGCACTGAAGAAATTTCAGTTGGGCAACAAACTGAGTCAGCGGGGAATCGACAAAAATATCGACTTTTGGGTGTACATAGCGCCATTGAAGGACAAGGCTGCCGTGAACGAAAAACTCGCACAGTTAAAAGCGCGCGGCATAACGGACTATTTTGTGGTGCAGGATGAGGGGGAGTGGCTTAATGCCATTTCTCTGGGGGTATTTAAAACACGCGAATCGGCGCAGAATTTTCTGGAGGGTTTGCGTGCCAAGGATATTCGTACTGCGAAAATGGGCGAACACTCTGGCAAAAGCCGCCCGGTGATTTTAATTATAAATGGGCTGAATAGCAAAATGAGCGAACAATTTACGGCTCTACAGAAGGATTTTCCACAGACTGAGCAAAAGCGTGTTGCTTGCCATTGACAGGCAGCCCCAAAATCAGGACAATGCCGTCCTCTTGGTGATGTAGCTCAGGTGGTTAGAGCGCAGCACTCATAACGCTGAGGTCGGTGGTTCAAATCCACCCATCACCACCAAGACAATAAAAGCCCAGCCTTTACCGGTTGGGTTTTTTTCATTCAACGGCTGTTTTTCCTGTCGGAGAAGCCATGTGGACGAGAATCAGGATATTTCGATGCAATTTTGGTAGTATCCGCCTTGATCTATGGCTGTCCGGCCATTGCAGAACTTAACCCGCACTCAGAAAAATCACATGTCAGAAGAACAGCGTCGTCAGCTCCAGCAGCAGCTTTGGAATATCGCCAACACCCTGCGGGGCAAGATGAATGCCGATGAATTTCGGGACTACATTCTGGGATTCATCTTCTACAAATACCTGTCGGAGAAAATCCAGCGCTTTGGCGATACCGTGCTGGAGCAGGATGGCTTGAAGTTTGCGGAGCTGGATGAAGCCAAGCAGGCCGACGTTATTGATGCCGTGCAGGAAGCCGCTGTCGCTGAGCTGGGCTATTTCCTGACACCCTCCGAGTTGTTTCACTCCATCGCGATGAAGGGCAGCAACCGCCACGACGCCAACGATGAGGGCGAGAGCTACAACTTCATATTGGGTGATCTGACCCGTATCCTGAAAAACATCGAGCAAAGTACGCTGGGAACGGATAGCGCAGACGACTTCAACAATCTGTTCGAAGACATGGATCTGACATCCAGCAAGCTGGGCGCGAATGAGAAGGCCAAGAACGAGCTGGTCGCCAAGGTGCTGGTGCATCTGGACAAGATCGACTTCAATCTTTCCGATTCGACGGCTGACGTGCTGGGCGATGCCTACGAATACCTGATTGGTGAATTCGCCAGTGGCGCAGGTAAAAAGGCCGGTGAATTCTACACACCTCAACCGGTATCCACGTTGCTGGCCAAGCTGGTTACCAGCCAGAGCCGCATCCTCAAGAACGTGTATGACCCAACCTGCGGCAGTGGATCGCTGTTGTTGCGCGTGAAGCGTGAAGCGCAGCAGGTGGACAAGATATATGGTCAGGAACTGAATCGCACCACCTATAACCTGGCACGCATGAACATGATTCTGCATGACGTGCATTTTGCCGATTTCGACATTCGGCAGGAAGACACGCTGGAACATCCGCAGCACACCGAGCTGCGTTTCGATGCAATTGTCGCCAATCCGCCGTTTTCAGCGCACTGGAGTGCGAATCCGCTGTTCATGTCCGATGACCGTTTCAGCCAATACGGCAGGCTGGCACCTAGCAGCAAAGCGGACATGGCATTCGTGCAGCACATGGTTTACCACCTGTCCGAAGATGGCACGATGGCGATTGTGTTGCCGCATGGCGTGCTGTTCCGTGGTGCAGCTGAAGGGCAGATTCGCCAGTACCTGATTGAGAACCTGAACTATCTGGATGCGGTTATCGGTCTGCCTGCCAATGTCTTTTATGGCACCAGCATTCCGACCTGTGTGCTGGTCTTCAAGAAATGCCGGAAATCCCCCAAGGATATTCTGTTCATCGATGCCAGCCAGCATTTTGACAAGGTGAAGACGCAAAACCTGTTGCGGCCTGAGCACATCGAAAGGATCGTAGCTGCCTATCAGGCACGGACGAGCGAGGATAAATACAGCTATGTAGCCAGTCTGGATGAGGTCAAGGCCAACGACTACAACCTGAATATTCCTCGTTATGTCGATACCTTTGAGGCTGAAGATGCTATCGATCTGGATGATGTGGCTGGTCAGTTCAAGGCGCTGGATGCACAAAGCCTCGCAACCGATGCCACCATCGCGGCATTCTGCAAGGAACTGGGGATTGCAGCACCGTTTGAGGTGCAGGAGTGAGCGGGATGAATGCGCCTAATTTGCGGTTCAAGGATGAGAACGACGCTAGCTATCAGAACTGGAGGTCAAGCCGACTAGCCGATTTGGTAAAGGTATATGACGGAACTCACATGACCCCAGACTATAAAGATCAAGGAGTACCCTTTTACAGTGTGGAGCATTTGACAAGCAATAACTTCACTAAAACAAAATATATTGCTGAAGATGTCTTTGAAAAAGAAAACAAGCGAGTAACGCTACAGCAGGGCGATATTCTCATGACGAGAATTGGGGATATTGGCACGCCTCGGTACATTGACTGGGATGTGAGGGCGTCATTTTACGTTAGCCTCGCTCTCTTAAAGCAATCCAACAAGATTTGTTCGCGATTTTTATCGCATTATATAAGCGCGTCCCAGTTTCAACGTGAACTACATCAGAGAACAATTCATGTAGCATTTCCCAAGAAAATTAATTTGGGTGAGATCGGTGAGTGCGTAGTTCACTACCCATCTCAGGGAGAGCAGGCCAAAATCGCCAATTTCCTCACGGCGGTCGATGAAAAAATCTCCCAGCTCACCCGTAAATGCGACTTGTTGGCGCAATACAAAAAAGGCGTGATGCAGAAGATTTTCAGCCAGGAACTACGGTTCAAGGATGAGAATGGGGAGGATTTTCCGGAGTGGGAATCAATAGATCTGCATGAAATGTCAGATAAGGTAAAGACAAAAAATAAAGGTGCATTGGTCAAAACGGTACTGACTAATTCGGCTACACAAGGCATCGTCAATCAGAACGATTATTTCGAGCGCGATATTGCCAATCAAGATAATTTAGAGGGTTACTACATCGTTAATACAGACGATTTTGTTTACAACCCCCGCATCTCATCAACCGCACCAGTAGGGCCAATCAAAAGAAACAAAATTTACAAAGGTGTTATGTCACCGCTTTACACTGTATTTCGGTTTAAGCGCGGAAATCTGACTTTCCTTGAGCTGTACTTTGAAACTAAGTGCTGGCATGACCATATGAAAAGCGTGGCAAACAGTGGTGCTAGGCATGATCGTATGAACATCACAAATCATGATTTTTATGCTTTACCGATACTCATGCCCATTGAAAAAGAGCAAACCAAAATCGCTGCATTCCTGACCGCCATTGACGAGAAAATCACCAATGCCCAAGCCCAGCTTGCTGCCATGAAGCAGTACAAGCAAGGGTTGTTGCAGCAGATGTTTGTGTAGGAGCGTGCCATGACTGAAAACAATATCCTCATCTACAACACCCAGGATGGCAAAACAGCCGTATCGCTGTTGACCCGTGACGGTACGGTGTGGATGAACCAAAGTCAGCTCGCAGAACTTTTTGCCACCTCTGTGCCAAATATCAGCACGCATATATCCAACATACTGAAAGATAACGAATTAGAAAGAAATTCAGTTATTAAGGATTACTTAACAACTGCCGCCGATGGCAAGGATTATTCGGTTGCGTTTTATGCTCTGGAAATGATTCTGGCGATTGGCTTTAGGGTGAGAAGTAAACGTGGAACCCAGTTCAGGCAATGGGCGAACCGTAACCTGAGCGAGTACATGGTCAAAGGCTTCGTGATGGATGACGAACGTCTGAAAAATCCGGATGGCAGACCGGATTATTTTGATGACCTGCTAGCGAGAATCAGGGAGGTTCGGGCATCCGAAAAACGCTTCTACCAAAAGGTGAGAGACCTTTTTGCGCTGAGCAGCGATTACGACAAGACCGACAAAACCACACAGATGTTCTTTGCTGAAGCTCAAAACAAGATACTGTTTGCCATTACGGATCATACGGCGGCAGAATTGATTGTCAGTCGTGCGAACGACCAAGCCCCTAATATGGCGTTGAGTCACTGGAAAGGAAATGTGGTCAGGAAGCAGGATATTTTCATCGCCAAAAACTATCTGACGGAGGATGAGATTGATAGCCTCAACCGTTTCGTTGTCGTATTCCTGGAAACGGCCGAGTTGCGTGCAAAGAATCGCCAGGACATTACTATGGACTTTTGGCGTGAGAACATAGATCGCATCATCGAATTTAACGATAAAAAATTGCTGCAACATAAGGGTTCAGTAAGCCACGCACAGATGGAGGCAACGGTGGATGCAATCTATGAGAAATTTGATGCCCAACGCAAAGCGGTGGAAGCGGTGCAGGCAGACGAGCAGGATTTGGCCGAGCTGAACGCATTGGAAAAACAGATCCAGTCCAGAGCCTTCAAGAAGAAATAAATATCCGGCGACCAACATGAATACACAATCCGAATACGCACTGGAAGCAGCCCTGATCGACCAACTGGAGCTGATGGAATACCAGCGTGTTCAGATTGATGACGAAGCGGCCATGCTGGCGAATCTGAAACGCCAGCTGGAAATTCACAATGGCGATGTTGCGCTGACCGCCTCCGAATTCGAGCGTGTGCTGAATCACCTCAATACTGGCACCATCGTTGAGCGTGCAAAAATACTGCGCGACAAATATGCCCTGAAACGCGATGCGGTGGATGGCAAAACCGCCGACACGTTGTACCTCAGCTTTCTCAATTGCGATGACTGGTGCATGAACGAGTTTCAGGTCACCAACCAGATCAGCGTGGAGGGAAAACGCAAGAACCGTTACGACGTTACGTTATTGATCAACGGCCTGCCGCTGGTACAGATCGAGCTGAAACGTCGTGGTGCTGAACTGAAAGTTGCATTCAACCAGATCAACCGCTATCAGCACGAATCCTACGATGCCGGTGCGGGGTTGTTCCAGTACGTGCAAATCTTCATCATCAGCAACGGGGTCAATACCAAGTATTTTTCCAACAACAAGCATCAGGCATTCCAGCAAACCTTCTTCTGGACGGACAAGGAGAATACACGGCTGTCAGACTTGAGTGAATTCACCGCCGAGTTCCTCAAACCCTGTCATATTGCCAAGATGATGACGCATTACATCGTCGTCACCGAAAGCGGCGTGTTGAAAGTGCTGCGTCCCTACCAGTTCTATGCCGCTGAAGCACTGGTCGAGCGTGTGAAAGCCAGTGCAGACAACGCCTACATCTGGCACACAACTGGCTCGGGCAAGACCCTGACTTCATTCAAGGCCAGCCAGATCATCATGAAGCTGCCCAAGGTGCATAAGGTGTTGTTCGTGGTGGATCGCAAGGATCTGGATTTCCAGACGGCACGCGAATTCAATGGATTCTGCAAAGACAGCGTGGATAACACCAACAATACGCACAGTCTGGTCAGGCAGTTGAATGACGACAGCAGCAAGCTGATCGTGACCACCATCCAGAAGCTCAATAACGCCATCATCAAGGAACGTTACCTCGACAAGATCACGCACCTGCAAGATAAAAAAATCGTGTTCATTTTCGATGAGTGCCATCGCAGCCAGTTTGGCGATACCCACCAGAACATCAAACGGTTTTTCAGGAATGCGCAGATGTTCGGCTTCACCGGCACACCGATCTTTGCGGACAATGCCAATGCGAGTATGGGGCAAAGTAAAACTACCAAAGACCTGTTTGGCGAATGCCTGCACCGGTATGTGATTGTCGATGCCATCAAGGATGAGAATGTGCTGCGCTTCGCCGTGGAATATGTCGGCAAGTACCATTACAAGGACAGCGCCAACAAAATCGATATTGAAGTCGAGGACATCGACACCAAGGAGTTGATGGACAGTCCGCAACGCCTGGGCAAGATCACGGACTACATCCTTGCCCATCATGCACAGAAATCCAAACGGCCGGATTTCACCGGCATGTTCTGTGTGAGCAGCATCGAGACGTTGACCAAGTATTACGCGCTGTTCAAGGAAAAACAGGCTGGTGTGAGCCGTCCGCTGAAAATTGCCACCATCTTCAGCTTTGCCGCCAATGAGGGAAACCCGCTTGCCAATGGCTTGATTGAGGAGGAAACACCGGACATTGCTGGAACAGCCGCGATCAACCAAAACAGTCGTGACAAGCTGGATGAATACATCGCTGATTACAACGCCATGTTCGGCACCAAGTACAGTACCAACGACAGCCAGTCGTTCTACAACTACTATCAGGACATTGCCAAGCGTGTGCGCAATGGCGAGATTGACATCCTGCTGGTCGTGAATATGTTCCTGACAGGCTTTGACAGTCCGCGATTGAGTACGCTTTACGTGGACAAGAACCTCAAATTTCATGGTCTGGTGCAGGCGTTTTCACGCACCAATCGCATCCTGAACGACAAGAAATCGCAGGGCAATATCGTCTGCTTCCGCAATCTGAAAAAGGCGACAGATGAGGCCATCGCCTTGTTCTCCAACAAGGGAGCCAAGGAAACGGTGCTGCTGGAGCCCTATGAGGTCTATGTGGAGAAATTCAACAAGGCTGCGCTGGAGTTGCTGGCACTCACGCCTACCGTGAAAAGCGTGGATGAACTGCCGGATGAAAAGGCACAGCTGGAATTCGTGACCAAGTTCCGCGAACTGCTACGACTGAAAAACATACTCACCACCTTTGCTGACTTTAGCGATGATGACCTGGCCCTTGAAGCCCAGAAATTCGAGAACTTCAAAAGCAAGTACCTCGACATGCACGATAAGGTCAAAAAGGATCAAGCGGCTGACAAGGCATCAATTCTGGAGGATGTGGATTTTGAGCTGAGCCTGATCCACCGCGATGAGATCAACGTGGCGTACATCCTCAATCTGCTGCTGGCCTTGAGCAAGCTTAAGCCGGAAGAGGCCAAGCAGCGTCAGAAGGAAATTCTCGATATGGTGGCTGGCGAGATTCAGCTGCGCAGCAAACGCGAACTGATCACAGCCTTCATCGAGGAGAATCTGTCCAAGCTCCAGCCTGACGAAAACGTGATTGAGGTGTTTGAAAGCTACTGGTCAACGCATAAGCTGGAAGCATTTGGGAGGTTGTGCGAGGAAGAGCAGCTGGTGCCCGCTGAGTTGGAAAAGCTGCTGAACACCTACAGCTTCGCTAACCGCCTGCCGCGTGAGCAGGAAATTGTCGGTTCACTTTCATTCAAACCGAAGATACTGGAGCGCAAGCCCATCATCGAGCGTGTGGCCGACAAGATCAAGTTGTTCATCGACACGTTTATTGAGGGAATGGGAGGGAGCGTCTGAGCAAACTTGATTTGCACCTAGCCGGCCTTTGCTGCCCGTGGCAATCGCCACCATGAGCGACAACTCCACCCCATATAACTGCCGGTCGGAGTATTATGGAAGCGCGAGGGGTTGGCGCAGATTGATGTGGAAACCGTGGTCTGCCCCCTGTTGTTCCACATTCGCTTTTATGAGATAAAAATATGGCTATGTCACAGTTAAATAGTGGTGTGCACGGAACCCTTGTAAACACAGGGGTTTATCTCTCACCGAAAAAGCATATCATATTGATTTTAAACGGTATGTTGAATAATCAATATTTCTTCAACAGTTAACTGTGACATAGCCAAAAATATTATGACCTCGGCACCAGATTATTTTTTCAGGTTTAGATCAGTAGATAATCTGATTGGCGATCATCAAGAGTTGGTGAATCAGGAAATATTTTTTGCATCGCCACAAGGCTTGAACGATCCAATGGAGGGATTCAGAGATGTTTTCTGGCAGGGTGACTCCATTGTTTGGCGAAACCTTTTTAGAAATTACCTATTTTGTTTGGAACGGCTATGCATGCTTTTGGTTCTTGTCGGAGAGCAAGAGCCACTGGGTTCTGAAATGATTCCGATTATGGGTAATGTGGATCAGCTTCCAACCGAGGAGGCAAAAAATATTTCAAGAGAAATTCACCGCTCGTTCCTCAATAGTGCGGTCATTAAAGGATATATTGATCGGCTTGCCAGGAGATCAAGACCTATAAGAAGAGGTGAACTGCTTTCGCATATTTCCAATATTCACCTTCTTGCATTAGAAACCATCATGCAGGTATTTGAAAACAAGGGATTGAAGCCACCTAGGGAAGCAATACTCCCGATTAGTGAATTAGAGGAAAAGGTTTTACAGATTATAAGCTCAATCGACTTTATTGAGCAACTTGAAAAAGATACCTCCGAAACCGCAACCGAACAATTTTTTGCAGCGCTTGACCATACTCACGCTCAGCTAAACTTAATTGTGGAATCGAACCAATCTAATTTATCCGAGTTCAAAAACAGAAACTTTGTAATCCGAGATTTTCCAGAAGAGTATCTCAATAAAATTGAAGAACTTCTTTACCCAGAATGGTACACGGCGTGCTTCATGTCAGACTGTAGCAATGCTTCGGTATGGGGGCACTATGGTAATAAACATGCTGGTGTTTGTTTAAAATTCAGATCTTCTTTGATAAATGGGTTGCCCTCTATAAATCTTCATGGAGTAAATGGATGGAGTGGGAATGGACCTATGCGTGGGCCAAGAGACCATCAATTTCATAAAGTGAAATATGAAAATAATTTTGCTGAAGTTGATTTCTTTCGCTCACTTGGCAGGTTGCCAATTCCAACATTAGGCAAATTCTGGTTCACCAACGAAGATGGTGAAAGAAGCAAATGCGCTGACGAAATTCTCTCCCCATCAAACAACGAATGGAGAGAGAGTTATTGGGCAAAATTCCAACAGGGAATGACAACTAAGTCAAATGACTGGGATTACGAAAAGGAATACCGTCTAATACTATCAAGCAGCATTTTTGATTTTAGCGAGCCAACAGATCGCAAGCTGCAATATAACTTCAATGACCTAGATGGAATCATATTCGGCATCAATACCAAGGTGGAAGATAAATTGAGGATTGTGAAAATAATCGGCGAAAAGTGCGAAGTAGAAGGGCGGGAAGATTTTAATTTTTATCAGGCCTTTTATTCACAAGGAAAGGGCTGCATAGACTTTGCCCCACTGGGCCTTATTAAGTTTTCGAAGCAACCAGAGGTGAAATCATAGATCTTTCGTACCCAGGGAAAATGCTCAGAAAGACGATCAATTGCGAGCGGCAGCATACAACTCAATATCAGTCATTCCAAGTGGTAGACATGAGCGTTCCTTATGGCCGAGTACCTGTTAGCCGAATCAGCAATACCAACGGTAGTTCATGATACAGAGAAAAGCAATCAGGCCGTTTCATCATCGCGTCTGAACCGGTTAAATTGTCTTCTAAATGTAAGATTTGCTCGTTGATATGACAGTATGTGAGTAATAGTGTGAGTAATTGAATTTTTATGGCTTCGGAAGTCAATGTTTGCAAGCGATTCAAGTGCACCCATCCCAAGATTAGTTCCAAAGAAGTCCAAAAGCACCCTGAAAGCCGCATGCCTACAAGCATTGCGGCTTTTTTGTTGTCCGAAGTGGTACGGTGATGTCTATTGAAATCCGGTGATTTTTGCAGTAACTTATGCAGTAACAGCAATTTTTCGTTGCTGATGCGTAAGGAGTTGCTTCACAAAAGGCACAAGATTTGGTTGCGTCTGGCGCGGTCTCTAGCGTTAACACCGTCAGCGGCCATGTGTTGGATTTGACTGTGATCAGGTCTGGATTTCAGCACGCCAGATTGCAATCTTTTGTTCGAATGGGAGTGATGCATGTGCAGGACTCGTTGAAGGCAGGCGGACATAGCGAATATTTGCGGGCTTTGGCAGGATATGTTTGTTGTAATAGCGCTGGGCCGTCGCGCCATTGAAGCAGATAGTTTTAATATGCGGATGATGCTCGAAAAACGTCTCAAAGTCGTTGAGTACGATCGAGTCGGTTTCGATGGACGTATCCAGACTGCCTTTTCGGCGGCAGGAATGCAAAACGTCCCACAGTGCGATGCCGGCAGTCTTCAAGGCTGCAAGACGCATTTCGTACGGATCATTCGGGTCAAGGCCTATGAGCTCCCCCATGATTTTCCAGAAGGCATTGCGGGGGTGTGCGTAATATCGGCCCGCTTGCAAGGATGCCGCTCCTGGCATGCTGCCAAGAATCAGAATTTGTGCTTCGCTATCTGAGACGGGATCAAAGCTGCGTTTTCTCATGGCAATTTTTCATGTGGACACAGGGACGTGTCAGGATGCAGTTCCCTGAAACTGCCCTGCCTGATTGATTGATTATTCGGATTGCTGATACACGATGCTCCAACTTGTAATTTATCGAACATGGCAGGCATACTATTCGGACACAAGCACCAGTCCTCTGGCCTTGTTGCTGGTCGTGTCCAGCGTGCCAATCGACTTTCGTAACATATCAATGCCAACCCAGACTGGCGGATATTTATATTTGGCCACATCAAGAATCAGCACCTTGTCGCTTGGCGCATCGTAGGCCGCCAATGCCGACCAGTGGCCGCCGCCTTCCTGTCCGAGCGTTGCGCGCAAATAATTTGCCAGCACAAATTGCCCGTCGTCACCTAACGCCTTTTTCAATAACGAGCGCAGTGTTTGATCATTCATGCCATCACCGGCGATGGATGCCGCTTTGACGCCCTGGGCAAGCAGTGTTTTTGTCATTTCATCACGCGTCATGCCCTGACGCAGCACGGTTTGCGGGCTGATTACTTTTACGACAGCCGGCGTGAAATAGTTGCTTTGCGTGTAGTAACCATTGGGCGAATAAACAGGATCGACCGGTTTTTTGATCGGCATTGCGTTGAGCACGGTAATGGCGCTGGCGACAGCGCAGTAGGTCTGGTTATTCTGCACGGCAAACACTGGGCTCAGCTGCCAGTAATCGGCATCAGCTGGAATCCGCGCACGTAATATTTTGCCTGCCGGCGAGTTCCAGTAAACAGGCTCAGCGGCCTCCAGCGAAAAAGAGATCAGTGCAAGTACGAATGGCAGGATTAATCGATAGGGTTTATTCACAGCTATCACCAGTGCGGATTGAAGTACGGGGCATCATTTTAATATCGTGTCGCAACCGACAGGAAATATCAAGGATAGCATGCTGGCTAAATTATCCCGCCCCCAAAACATCATGAGCCGCAAGTGGTAATTTTAACCACAGGGTGGATTTCAGGCAGTTGAAGCCGGGCGTTTAACATGTGCGGATAGCAGAATTAAAGCTTCGCCCCTGTTTGCCGATATTATCAATACACGGGCTGGCGGTTCAAACAGGATTACACATCCCCCGGCGCAGAAAAAAAGGTGGCAATCATGAGCGAAATATTCAACATCAACGGACATCTCTACCGGGCTTATCCGACCCGCTATTTTTGCGATGGCATCGAAATTTCATCGGCTGAATTTTATGCCGCGATCAGGTTACTTACCCGTCAGAGAATGCGTGCATACGACTAACGGGCATGGCAAGTTACACCACAGATGATGAACCTGCATGCCCGTTCCCCTCTCCTCAATCCTCGGATGAGACTTTTAGCCATTCGACTATGCACGATAAATCCGTGCAAGTCGCTGGTTATCCCGCAAGCGGGCGAGGAGGCGAACGAACGCTGCGCGTGTTTCACGTTAAGGAGGCGCTGATTAAATCAAACCGTTCGCGCTGCGTACGATATGTGCAGAAATTGCCTGGCCATCCAGATGTTTTCACCACGATGATTTATACTCATCCTTTAAACACGGGCGGGCGTGATTGGTCTGCTGGACAGTTAAGGAGATGAGTGTGACGTTTATCCATAAAATAGAAATAGCTGGAAGTGGAAGGGCGCGTGACTCTGCTTAAAGTTGATCAATTGGTCATTGGGCTTGGCAACGGTGTAGCTATTGTCGATGGCATCTCGTTTGACATTACGGCGGGTGAGACTTTTGCGCTGCTGGGTGAATCCGGTTGCGGCAAATCCATGACGGCGTTGTCACTAATGCGATTGCTGCCCGATGGCGTCGCGAATAAATCGGGTGCTGTCCTGCTGGGCGGTGCGCCATTGTTTGATTTGTCCGAGCGCGATATGCGCAGCGTGCGTGGTGGCCAACTGGCGATGATCTTTCAGGAGCCGGGCTTGAGCCTGAATCCTGTGATGACGGTCGGCGAGCAGATTGCCGAGGTGCTGGAACTGCATGGCCCATCCTGCGACAAGCCCAAGACGAACGGGTCAGAAATATCCCGGCGCTGTATCGAACTGCTCGATCAGGTCGGTATCCCGGATGCGACACGCAGGGTGGGCGAATATCCGTTCCAGTTGTCTGGCGGCATGAAGCAACGTGTGATGATTGCGATGGCATTGGCCGGAAAGCCGAAATTGCTGGTTGCCGATGAGCCAACGACCGCGCTGGATGTGACGATACAGGCGCAGGTGGGCCCGCGCCGAGTCCCTCATTGCCCAGTGCCGAAAACGAACCGATGATCTGGCGGCCCGATTGAAGGGCGTCAAACCCGTCCGCGTGCTCAGCGCCGGGCTCTACCCCTTCACCTCCGGGAAGCGGCACCTCCTTCCAGGACCTGTGCGACCACGCTGGCGCCATCAATGTCGCGACGGAAGCGGGCCTCAAGGGCCATGCCCCCACGCCATCCGAAAAGCTGCTCGCCTGGAATGTGGAAGTGCTCGTCGCTTCTGATGACAAGAACATCCGGGCCCGCCTCGGCGAGATCCCCCACTACCGCGCCATGAAAGCCTTCAAGGAAGGACGGCTGGTGGTGATCCCGTGCTTGATGCTGTCCAGCGTGTCCCACCATCGCATTGACACCTACGAGCTCCTGGCGCGGGCGCTGCATCCGGAGCGCTTCCGGTGAGATCCCGCCTCGCCGTCCCGGTCCTGCTCGCGCTGCTGATCCTGGCCTTCCTGGCATCGCTGGCCTTCGGGGAACTGCGGCTCAGCTTTGGGCAGGTGCTGGGCGCTTTCACCGGGAGCGGGGATGAGCTCGCCCGCACCGTGGTGCGGGATTTCCGCCTGCCCCGCGCCTTGGTGGGCATGGCGGCGGGCGCGGCCCTGGCGGCCAGCGGCGTGGTGATGCAGGCCTTCTTCCTCGCACTCCTGGCCATCGAGCAATACGACGAGTTCAGCTAC
>CAWASY010000062.1:0-23724 GCA_963784505.1 uncultured beta proteobacterium
CTCCGGGTGGTGTTCATGCAAGTTGACACCTTTCAGGTGAACATATTGTCCGTTAACCAGCAAGGTATTCCCTTTTATTTCCACCCGGCGAAAACGAACATCCTGACCAAGAACCTCCAGTACCTTCCTTACTTATCTTTCAACCTAATCACCAGTTGATAAAGGTTAGGAATGCTCCGGCGCACCACTTCTCTGACATTCGCATATTCTGAATGGAACACGGCTTCTCCCTGCGTGGTCTCAGTGCTAAATTCTTCGACCACTGTGTCGCCGTCATACAAAACAGCTTCCAAGGTCACAGGAGTATCGGCAGATACATTTACAACTTCAGTTTCCAAGGAGAACAAGCCCGTGCTATAGTCATCACCCAGATTAGCCGTTGACTTTAAAAATCTCTTATGCGCTGCGGGCTTCTGGCCATCAAAAATACATCGCGAGTGATTCCTCCCAGCCGCCAGAAATCCTGATCTTCCAAATAGAGCTCCGCGTCGCTCCATTTATAAACCTCTACGGCCAACGTATTTTCGCCTGGTTTCAGGTACGACGAAATGATTAAATTCCGCGGGCGTCTTACTGTCTTCACGATACCTACCATCTCTTCATTGACCCACACATACATCGCTGAACTAACCGCCCCAAAATGAAGAAAAATCTCTTTACCCTCCCAGCTCTCAGGTAGGGTAAACGTTCGCTTAATACGCCGCGAGCCTGTGCAATCGCCGGATCGCAACAGACAGTTGCCGGGACACAACGAATGAGGGGATCAGAAAAAAGAATACAAACGCGATCAGCAACAGGCCGAGTATCGCTGCAAAAATGTAAATATGCGGAGGGATATTGATAGGTATAGTCATTAAGTTATGGCGCTATTCAATCGAATCTGTAACGTAAACCCCGATATTGGGTAATATCGTAATGATTATGACTCAAGTTCGTTTATCATAACAGGCAATTTTAGCGGCACGAACGATACAAAAATCCTTTAACAATGGCAACGTAACTGGCCTTATAATGAAAATCCGAATTTAATTCAGCTTTATGCAAGTGACCCCTCCCCTGTCCGAAAATACCGCTCCCGACAATGTCGTCCTGTTCGCCGACGTGAGCGGTAGCACCCATTTATATGAAGTACTGGGCGATGCACGCGCCTTCGCCGCCATTGATGACTGTCTCACGCTGCTCACCCGCCTGACCGTCACCAACAAGGGCCGAGTCATCAAGACCATCGGTGACGAAATCATGGCCGTTTTTCCGGATGCAGTTTGCGCAGCACAAGCCGCCTGTGAAATGCAGCTAGCAATCAATGCCAAGCCACCCATCGACACCCTCAAGCTCGCGATCCGCATCGGTTTTCATATAGGACCTGTGCTGAAAAATGAGGGGGACGTGTTCGGCGATACGGTAAACGTTGCCGCCCGCATGACCGAAATCGCCAAGGCACGGCAAATCATCACCACCGGCATCACAATAGACAGTCTGCCTCCCATCATGCGCTCAGGCACACGCAAAATCGACAAACTGTCGATCAAGGGAAAAACAGATGATCTGGATGTCTTCGAGGTCATCTGGCTGGAATCCGAAGAGATGACCATGATGGTTGGCAATACTTTTCAACCCGGCTTCAACGAAACTGTGCTGCATCTTGCCCACCGTGGCGACCGCTTTTGCGTGGATGCAACGCATCCTGGCCTGACCGTGGGACGCGATGATGCAGCTGATATCATCGTCGAGGATAAAAGGGCCTCCCGCATGCACGCCAGAATCGAACGACGACGTGACAAATTCGTACTGGTGGATATGAGTTCGAACGGCAGTTACATCCTGTTCAGAGACGGCACCGAAATCCAACTCAGGCGCGAAGAAGTGGTGCTCAGGCAAGGCGGCAAGATCAGCCTGGGGCATTCTTACCAAAAGGACCCTACGGAAGTGATTGAATTTTCAGTACAGATACGCTCCTGACAAGCGGAGCATTTGAGGCTATTCCAGCATTGCGGGATAAAAAATACCTGCACTACTTTGAGGAAGGCAGCACACCTAACACGATACCGATCAACAACAACACCAGAAAAATCCCGATAAACAGCATTTTATGGCTGGTTTTTTTCTGCTCTTGCTGCGCACGCGCCTCCACCTCCCGCCTTAAAGACTCCGCCTGTGCGGCCTTCGCTTTAGCCGCTTCCACTTCGGCGTTCCGTGCGGCTAATTCTGCCAATTCTTGCTCCCGCTTAGCCAGCGCCTGCGCCTCTGCCCGCGCTTCTCGCGACTCCCTGACATTCATCGCCTGCATAATACCCTGCTTTTTACGCCGCACTTCTTCTTCCAGTTTTTGCCGGGCTTCCTGTTTCATCCGCTTCTCGGCCAGAATAAGCGCCTCCCTTTCCGACACTGCACCGGCAAGACTATCGGCACGGCTATTGAGCGACTCCTGCAACGCTTCGGCACGCTGCGCCTGTTGCGCCCGCACCTGCTCCTGCCTGCGCGCTTCTAGCAGCTTCTCCGATTCGGCGTGCTTTTTTATTTCCTCAAGCTTGCGCACCCAGATGGCACGCTCCTCTGCCGCCTGCATTTGCAGGGCTTCCGCCTCTGCCTTTTCTTTCTCCTGCGCTATGCGCCGAATCGAATTTTCCAGCGACTGGATACGCATCCTGGCCAACTCGGTAAACCCCCCATCGGGAAATTTTCGCAAATAATTTTGAAAATCTATCCTGTCATGGCTATGGCTGATGCGTTGCCATGCCTCGATATCCTCCTCACGCCAGGAACCTGTGGAGTGTGCTCTGCTCGGCAACTCAAGTGTCTCATCAAGTGACGGCTGAACAATCGGCGCATTGCAAACCCCTTTGGCAACCGCATCTGCCCCGACAGACAATGCCTGCGCAACCCCCTTGAGCGCCTTGAGGAATTGCTGGGCACTCTGATAACGGTCTTCCGGTTGCTTGGCCATCGCCCTTCTGACAATCGCGTCGAGCTGTTTGGGCGAATCAGGATTCACACTGGATGGCAAAGGCACTTCGCGATGCACAGCCTGATGCATGATGGCAATCACGCTACCCACAAAGGGACGCACACCGGTTAGCATCAGATACAAAATCACGCCTGCCGCATACAGATCGGCGCGTTGGTCAACCTGATGACCCATAAACTGTTCGGGCGCCATATAGGTAGGCGTGCCCAGCACCACGCCTACCTGGGTATGTCCACTGGAATCAATTTTGGCAATACCAAAATCTGCAATTTTGACCTGCCCATCTGCGGTTATCATAATATTGGCAGGTTTGATATCACGGTGCACGATGCCATGCGCATGCAGGTAATCGAGCGCATCAAGGATCTGCATTACAATCCCCAGACCACTGGCGACAGGCAGGCGCTGCCCATTGTTGACATAGGCACTCATTTCCTTGCCGCGTACCAGCTCCATCACAATATAGGCCAACTCATCGGTCTCACCATATTCATAAATATTGATGATAGTGGCATGTGATACGCGTCCTGCCGCACGTGCTTCACTGCGAAATCGTGCAAAGACTTCCTCGGCCTCATCGGGATTGACAGCCGACTTCTTGATGGTCTTGATGGCAACCTGACGTTCTATAGTGGTATCGAATGCCTCATAAACCACCCCCATTGCGCCACGACCGAGCTCACGGATGATGCGATACTTACCCAGCATTTGCAGATTTTTCATATTTATTTTTTAAAACTTGAACAACGCATGAGCAGTAATGTAGCGGTCAGCGCATAAATCCGCAATAATTCCAGTTGAATCCAGTCGAATTCCTGCTTCAATCGAACAAGACTTGGCGAAACAGGAAATTTCGCATCAACAGGTGCATTCAAAACAGCGTACTGTTAGTGACATGCTGTAAATGATTGCTGTACTATTTGCCATGCCATCAACGCGCGTATTTTACTGCATCCTACATCATGATCAATATTCTTGTCGTTGACGACCACGCACTGATCCGCAAAGGGTTAAAGCAACTGCTGGAGGAGAGTCCAGACATGAACATTACCGGTGAAGCATCCAGCGGCATGCAGGCCGCTGCGTTATTGCGTGCGCAGCATTTCGACCTGATATTACTGGATATCAACCTGCCGGACAAACACGGTATCGATGTGCTCAAACAAATGAAAGCCGAGCACCCCGAACTAAAAATCATCGTACTGAGCATGTATCCGGAAGATCAATACGGGGTGCGGGCACTCAAGGCAGGCGCCATGGGCTATATCAACAAGCAAAGCGCATCCGATGTACTGATCAGGGCCATCCATCAGGTCGCCAATGGTAAAAAATACATCAGCGAATCACTGGCCGAACAATTGCTCGACAATTTGATTGGCGAATCACAGGAACTGATGCACCAGAAACTATCCAACCGCGAATATCGGACCCTGTGCCTGATGGCTTCGGGCAAGACACTCGCCGATATTGCCCATATCATGGCACTTAGCCCCAAAACGGTCAGCGTCTACCGCAGCCGCATGCTGGTCAAAATGGGTTTTAGCAACAATGCCGAAGCCATCCACTATGCAATCGCCCATCATCTCGTTGAAACACAGGATTGAAATGGCAATAATTTACCTCGCTGTTCCGCACCTCAAAACAGCAAAAAACACCGACAATGCACAAACAAACGACACTAAGCAGAGCTCATGATGAAAAGCGCACCTGAACTAGCCCGAGACACCCTAAAAACGCTGGTACAGCGTAAATTACCCCCTACACCAGCTAACTACACCCTGATATTCAACGAAATCAGCGGCGCGACTGAAACCCCGGACGATGGTGCAATACTGGTATTACACAATCTGGCGACACAGTTGCTTTCATCAGAACAGTTCTCCGAACAAGGCAGCGCCTTGCAAAAATTGCTGGACGAGGAAAAATGGGATCAATGCAGTAAACAGCTATCCACGCTGCTACCCAAGTCCGCAACAGCAACGCCTCAAAACTGGCCTTCCTTGATCCAGAATCTGCTGCGCCAGATGGAACTCTCGCACAAAGGCCTGACCTCCGCACGCAAAAAAGATAGCCTTAATACAGTGCTGGGCAGATTTTCATCCAAGCCCGAGATCCTGTTCGAAAAACTGGGCAATCTGATTCATTCCTGGTCTGAAGCGCCCACCACCATCAACCTCGTTGACAGCAATGACACGCCTGCCGATATCACACCGAATAACCCTGCCGCCATACCCGCAAGGGGCATGTCCGGGGGAACCCCATCGCTCATCGATGACCCTGCCGCCATACCCGCAGGGGGCATGTCCGGGGGAACCCCATCGCTCATCGATGACCCTTCCGCCTCACCCGCAAGGGGCATGTCCGGGAGAACCCCATCGCTACGCGACGACCCTTCCGCCTCACCCGCCGGGGGCATGTCCGGGGGTACCCCATCGCTACGCGATGACCCTTCCGCCATTATCAACCAGCTTGCCGAATTGCTGGCACAATCGCTCGAAAGCAACCTTATTACGCAGCCCGAACTGGGCAATGAAGTGGGCAACCTCACCGCGAAGGTCCGCACGCTCAGCACATCGGGTGACATTGACACATTGAGCGGGCAATTACATCCCTTCTGGCTCAAACTGGAATTGCACGGCACAGAAAAAGTCAGGATACAGGAAGGACTGGTGCGCCTGCTGCGTCTTTTGATCGCCAACATAGACGAGATGGTTGACGACGAGGACTGGCTGCATGGACAGATTCAGACCCTGTCTGAAATCATTCAAAAGCCGCTGGACAGGCGCGTCATCGCCGATGCGGAACGCAGCCTGCGCGAATCCATTATCAAGCAGGGACTGCTCAAGAGTAGCCTGGACGACACCAAAGCCACCCTCAAGGACTTGATGACCACTTTTATTGACAGGCTGGGCAGCATCACCGTCAGCACGGGCGACTATCATCAAAAAATCGCCGATTACAGCCATCAGATTGCAAAATCGAATAACCTGAACGAACTGGGTCATCTGCTCGATGACATCATGCAGGATACACGCGTCATTCAGTCCAGCTCACAACGCTCCCACGAAGAACTGGTATCAGCGCATAAGCAGGTTGAAATTTCGGACGCCAAAATCCGGCAACTTGAACAGGAATTATCCGTTGTCAGCGAACTGATACAGCACGATCAATTAACCGGCGCACTCAACCGTCGTGGTCTGGATGAAGCCTTTGAACGCGAGGCCACCCGGGTTGATCGCACCCATGCGCCGCTGTGCGTCGCACTGCTCGACATTGACGACTTCAAACGGCTGAACGACACGCTGGGACATCAGGTGGGGGATAAGGCACTCATTCATATGTGCGAAGTGATCCGTGAGGCGCTACGCCCCTCCGACTCGGTCGCACGCTACGGCGGCGAGGAATTTGTCATCATCCTGCCCGATGTAGAACTGAATGAAGCGGCCAACACCGTGGAACGCCTGCAACGCGAACTGACCAAACAATATTTCCTGCATGAAAAAGAGCGCGTACTGGTCACCTTCAGTTCGGGCGTGGCGCAGCGAGGAGAAAATGAAACGCAGGAGGCAGTCATTGGACGCGCTGACAAGGCCATGTATCAGGCCAAGCATACCGGCAAAAATCGCGTGATAATGGCAAAGTAGTCCGGATTACCCGACCTCTCTTCTACTGCCTGGAACAGGCCGACAGCCCTGACATCTCCAGTTCAACGCTGGGAATATGCCAAGCTGTTGCGCGAAAAAACCCTATGCCTTAGTCCTTCAGAGGAGTCTAACCGCGACTACTGATGGCTTTCATTTATTGCCGCGCACATCGCTCAACAGTTCCATAATATCGAGAATTAACACAATATCCCCTTCGCTAGACATGGTCACCCCGGCCACGCCCTTGGGGCGGAAGGTATCTAGCGACTTGATGACCACATCATCATGTCCGGCAAACCCATCCGCTGACAAAATGAAGCTATTATTACCAAACTGCATCAACACGCCAACTTCGGCTTCCTTGTCACCCGCATCCCAACCGATCAATTGAGCCAAAGGCAACACCGGCAGTACTTCACCGCGCACGACCATCGTCGCCCTGCCGGAAATTTTCTGCAACTGATTAGAAGAAATTGAGAGAATCTCACGCACCATGGACAATGGCACCGCAAACGACTGATCGCCCAGACGCAATATCAACACCGGCAGAATCGCCAGTGTGAGCGGCAACGATATATTGAACACGCTACCGCGCCCGACCAAAGAGTCTATGGTAATCGTACCATTGAGCTTCTGGATATTAGTTTTGACCACGTCCATGCCGACCCCGCGCCCTGATACGCTGGAGATTTCTTCCTTGGTAGAAAAGCCTGGCAGAAAGATCAGTTCAAGACATTGAGCCTCGTCCAGCGTATTGGCCACCTCGGAAGTAATAATGCCTTTTTCAATCGCCTTGTTACGGATATCCTCAGGGCGCATGCCACGACCATCATCGGTGATGGTAATCAGAATGTGATCGCCTTCGTGGCGCGCACTCAACTCTACCAGACTTTTTTCTGGCTTGCCCGCAGCAAGCCGCCCTGCAATGGTCTCCACACCATGATCAACCGCATTGCGCACCAAATGCACCAGCGGATCATTCAAATCCTCAATCATGGTCTTGTCCATCTCGGTCTCTTCACCGGTGAGCACCAATTCCACATCCTTGCCCAAGGAACGAGCCAGATCCCTTGCCAGGCGGGGATATTTCTTGAACAAACGCCCAATAGGTTGCATGCGCGTTTTCATCACCGCATTTTGCAAATTCACTACCAGCATATCCAGTTGCGTGACGGATTGATCCAGTTCGCGCAAAGTATCGGCATCAACACGCCCCTGTAAAATGTCGGAACGTAAATGATTCAATCGATTCTTGGTCAGGCCGATTTCACCGGAAAGGTTGAGCACCTGATCCAGCCTTTCCGTATCAACACGAATGGTGGTTTCCTTTACCTCCTTACCGGTAACATCGCCATCACGTCGCCCGACGGTCGCACCTGGCACATCATTACTGCGCCGACCAAAGGCTTTTCTTGTCGATTCTTCCTCAGAAATAGCAGCGGAAATTTGTTCAGAATCCCGCACCACGCCCACCTTTTTGGTGATATCCGTGTCAATCAATGCGCTATATAGTTCGTCCCAATCAACGTTCTGCTGCGCCGCAGCGCTGCCATGTGTCGCCACAGCTGCAGACGGGGTAATCGACTTCGCATTTTCGAGCGATTTCCCCTCCAGCGCTGCTTTCAGATTGAGCAAAATTTGCGCAGGTGCGGCATGCGGGTGCTGATTTAACTGTAAATTACCGAACATCTGCTTGACTTCAGCGGTCGCGGCGAAAATCACATCCATCAGTTCAGCGCTTAGGGTCAATTCATGATTGCGCAGTTTGTCGAACAAGTTTTCGGTCAAATGGCAAAGTGTCACCAATTCCGTGGCATTAAGAAAGCCTGCCCCCCCCTTGATGGTGTGAAAGCCACGAAAAACCTCATTGAGCAGGTTGCTGTCATTTGGACGTTTTTCCAAATCCATCAATTTACTATCCACATCGGACAACATCTCGCCAGCCTCAACCAGAAAATCACTTAACAGCTCTTCCATACCTGCAAAATCGTTCATTTTAAACCCCAGTAATTAGCTTGTAGCAGGTGGCTTATGGCTAGTAGCGACTCCCTACGAGCGGCAAGCTACCAGCAATCTCAGAATCCCAGACTTTCCAACAAATCATCCACCTGATCCTGATTGGCAACAATATCCTTACGTCCATCGGGATTGATGACCGGACCATTCAACAGCCCTGAGTTGTAATCTGCCTTAACCTTGGGAGGTGCACTCTCCAGCAACAACTCCAGCAACTGACTCTCCATATTTTGGGTCAACTCGATGATTTTCTTGATGACCTGACCTGTCAAATCCTGAAAATCCTGCGCCATCACGATTTCCATCAAATATTCGTTTGTCGCACGGGTTTGCTCAGGCACCACGGCCAGATACGCCTTAGTTTGCTTTGCCAACGCCTTGAATTGCTCGACATCCAATTTATTATCAGACAACAATTGCCATTGTGCACCCAGCTTCTGTGCTTGTGATCCGATGCCATCCACCAGCGGTTTTGCCGCTTCGGTCGCATTCAGTACCTTTTCAGCAGCCTGCTCCGTCAAGGTTGCCACATAATTCAAGCGATCACGGGCATCGGGAATAAATGAAGTCGCCTTTTCTATTTCAGTATTTAAGCCCAATTCCCGCAATGTGTTATGCAGTGTACGCGTCATGGTACCCAATTTAACCAGAACATTATCCGTTGCTGCACCTTGCTCTCCCGCAGTGGCGGAATGGTGCTGCTCTTCAATGACATTGGCCGCGACGATGCTATCAAATAGCGATTCGAGATCATCGCTATCCTGTGTATTAACATTGGGATTCATGCTTATGCTCACTTTTTCATGTTTTGGAAAATTTTTTTCAATTTCTCATCCAGGGTTGCCGCCGTAAATGGCTTGACCACATAGCCTGAAGCACCAGCTTGCGCAGCTTCAATGATGTTTTCACGCTTCGCTTCGGCAGTAACCATCAGTACCGGCAGATGCTTCAGATTGTCATCAGCACGGATATTTCGCAACAATTCGATCCCTGTCATGTTGGGCATATTCCAGTCGGACACCACAAAATCAAATTTGTCGCCCCGTAACTTCTTCAACGCATCTACCCCGTCTTCCGCCTCCTGAATATTTAAAAAACCAAGCTCTTTCAAAAGGTTGCGTATAATTCTTCGCATTGTTGAAAAATCATCCACCACCAAAAATTTTGTATCTTCTATACCCATTTAAATCCCCTTAAAATTTAGAAGGGTGAAGAGGGAAGAGTGAGGTGGGAAGGGAAAAACCTCCACCCCGCTGTCGCCCTTCTCCCTTTAGGCGGCTAAGCCGCCACCCTTCTCTTTTCCCTGCTTTGCTTACGTCAGCAACGGCCTTAGCGTTGTTGACAATATCATCGAATCAAACTTTGGCACATAATAATCCACCCCGACCCGCCGTCCCATTGCCTGATTGGCATCCGAAGACAGCGATGAATGCATCACGACCGGAATACCGTCAAAGCGTTTATCGGCCTTGATATACTGTGTTAACACATAGCCATCCATCTCGGGCATTTCTGCATCGGTCAGAATCACCTGTATCTGATCGCGCAACTTCGTCCCGCCACTTTGCGCCGCATCGGCCATCGTTTTAAGCCTGTTCCATGCCTCACGACCACTATTTACCTGTATATGTTTGACGCCCATCTTGTCCAGCACTTCGGAAATTTTACGACGTGCCACCATAGAATCATCGGCAAAAAACACACAGACTTGATGTCCGTCCTTAAGTGGTTCCACTTCGCCAACGATCGCCTCACCAAATGCGTTTGATAAAATCTGTTCCACATCCAGCAAGGACACCAATGACCCATCTTCCAATTCGGTGATTGCCGTAATCAACGCCCCTCTGTCGGACAACATTCCGTCTGCAGGACGAACCTTATCCCAATCCACCCGGATAATGCGATCGACACTTTCCACCAGAAAACCAAGGATATGCGTATTGTACTCAGCGACCATCATGGTTTTATGTTTCGTTGCAGGGACAATACTCATAAATTCGGCCAGGTTCAACACCGGCATGACATGACCGCGCAAGGAGACGATACCGTTCACGCCGTAGGGCATATTGGGGGTGCGGGTAATCTTGCCGGCCTGGCTAACTTCCTTGACCTTGAATACATTGATGCCAAATTTCTCATCCGTACCCAAACTGAACAACAAGATCTCCATCTTGTTGGTTCCAGCCAAATTGGTTCTGGCATCGATCCCATCGAATACATTCCCATCATTGCTATCTAGCATTTCATCTGAATACGCCATTTTAAACCCCTGAATTTTAGGCATTAGCCCGTATGAAGCACACGCCTGATTGCACCACAACCAATCCTGTCACCGTTTTTATGAGAGCAATCTTGCCAAAGTTTGCGATAGTTTTTGCGGTTCAAACTTGGGAACATAAACATCCACCCCCACCGTTTTTCCTAATTGCTGATTGGACGAACTGGAAAGCGATGAATGCATCACCACCGGAATGCCATTAAAACGCTTGTCTTCCTTGACTTTGCGCGTGAGCATGTAGCCATCCATTTCGGGCATTTCCACATCGGTCAGAATGACCTGTATCATTTCCTTGAGCGGCGTATGCGTCTGCTCAGCAGAATCAGCCATTTTTGCCAATTCAATCCAGGCCTGGCGGCCATTGATCGCAGAAATATAGTTCACCCCCATCGCATCCAGTGTACGGGCAATCTGGTTACGCGCAACGGAAGAATCATCTGCGAAGAACACCGTGCGATTGTCCTTACCTAAGGGCTTAACCGAATTGAAGATCATTTCATCTGTACCAAAATGTCCAGTCTCCTGCAAGACCTTTTCCACATCCATCATCATCACCAGACGCTTATCTTTGAGTTCCGTGATCGCGGTCACCAGCCCCCCCAGTTCCGCTACCAGCATGGCAGGCGGCACGCGCATGGCAGACCAGTCAAGACGCAGAATGTTATCAACCGCATTGACCAAAAATCCCTGGGTATAGCCGTTATATTCCGTGACGATCATGATCTCGGGCTTGCATTCACTAACCAAGCCGATATATTTGGCAAGATCAATTACCGGAACCAGTGCCCCACGCAGACTCACCATCCCTTCTACCGAAGGAGGCATGTCAGGAGCACGGGTAATCGCAGGGATGCGCATCACCTCTCGCACCTTGAATACATTGATACCAAAAGTCTCTTCACGCCCGGTACGCGTATCCCGACCCAGTGAGAACATCAAAATCTCAAGTTTATTTGTCCCCGCCAATTTGCTTCTGGCATCAACGTTTTTCAACAAATCAGACATCAATTTCTCCTCGTGTTGCGTAAGTAGTCGATCACCAAACTTGGGAGCCGCATTTCATCTCCAGACCGAAAGCCGCAGGAAAATCGTGCCCGTAAACTCGCCCGGTCTGCCAATTTTGCATCATTACACCTTGAATCGACTCACCGTCTGATACAGATTTTCCGACAACTGTTCCATTTTACTCGACTCGTCCACGGTCAGTTTGACGACCTGGTTGCTGTTATTTGCCATTGTAGCGATGCGCTCTACATTGCGGGCAATTTCCTGGCTGGCATCACGCTGCGCATTGATCGAGCTGACAATTTCTTCCAAACCACGATTAACGCCTTCTACTGAGTCACTCGAAGCCGACAACACGCTGCTAACTTCATCGATATACGCCCGGCTATCCTGCAATGCACTGATACCCCGCTTAATCGTCTTGTCCACCACCCCGGCTTGTGTGCCGATAGTTTGTGTCACTTCGTCTATCTGCGAGGCGGATAGCGCGGATTTTTCAGCCAGTTTTCGCACTTCATCCGCCACCACGGCAAATCCCCGTCCTTGTTCACCCGCGCGCGCGGCCTCAATCGCCGCGTTAAGCGCCAGCAGATTGGTCTGTTCGGCAATATCGCGTACTTGTTGCGTCATATTGGTGATGCTCTGGGTATTACTGACAAAGGTCCCGACCGAGCTGGCAATTTCATCGACCGATCGCTCAGCCATTGCCAATTCATTCACCATCGCGCCCAGACTTACCTGCCCCTGACGGGCACGCGCGGCACTTTCTTCGGAAAGCTTGGCGACCTGTGTCGCACTTTCGGCAACGCGATTGATACTTGCGCTCACCTCGCTGACCGCTATCGAAGTGCTATTGGCCGCATCAGTTTGCAATTGCAAGCCCTGGGCAACTTTCCCTGAGTTTTCTGCAAGCCGATGCGCGCCACTGACGACCTGATCTGCATGGCCTTCCACCTGACTGACTATCACCTGAAAGCTTTGCGCCAGATCATTAAATGCCCGTGCCGTTTCCCCGATTTCATCCCCACTGCGCACCTTGGCACGCTGTGACAAATCGCCCGAACTTTGCATCAATTGCATGACCTGCTGCAATTCCTTTGCCGGCCGGGTCATAAAACCGATCAGCCAGCCGACCACAATATACAAAAACACCTGCGCCACCAGCTGTGCGCCCCACATCAGCTGACTTGCTTTTTGCAATTGGGCAACCTCTCCCGTCACATCCAGCGTGATACTCGCCGCACCGTTTACTGATCCTTCCGGTACGTTATGACACGTCAGACAATTGGTGCCTCGAAAATTCGATTTCGCAATAAAGGGAACCACCACCCTCAGTAAATGTTTATCCCCATTCATCGTCATACTGGACTGAACCTGGGCACTATTTAGCGCAGCTTGATCAATCGAATCTATCGCCTGTTCGGATGCCAATCCCGGACCGAACTGATTCTGCACCGGTTTGTTGCGTATCACACGCAATTCACTGACATTATCCGATGCGCCCATTTTCGTCACGAACAAGGCGCGTTGTTCAGCATTACTGATAATTCCATTAATCATCAACATATTGAGTCCATTCAACACACCATCAGCAGAAATCAGCGCCCTTTGCCTGGCTTCACTCATGACCGTGCTCTCGAACTTATCCATCGCAAAATGTTGCGCAAGTAGCAATACCAACAACAAAATCAACTGAATTGGATACTGTAATTTCATTTTCAGGGTTTGCCTGTTCCACCAATTGATCATTATTTCTCTCCCTATTTATCTATTATATTCAAGCCAGCCTGTCCGCTCGGGACAGATTTAAGCCACTACACAGCGCATTATCGCTGACACCTGCCGTTAAACCCTGAACACACCCACCATATGAAGCGCTTCCCGTGCATGGCCTTCCATCTGTTGCGCCATACCCAGCAACCGGTTTGCAGCATCGGCATTTTCTTCCGACATCCGTGAAATGAGATCGGTACGTTTGGCAAGTTCACTTGCCGTCGTGGTTTGTTCATCCAGCGCGCTGGAAATCTCATCAATAACGCCGGAAACTTCCCCAAAACTGTTCTGAATTCGTGAAATGGAGTTCTGCGCCACCCCGGCATCGCCCACGCCCTGCTGGGTGGTCTTCACCACCACATCCATTCCCGCCAGTGCGTGCATTGCCACCTCGCCAATTTGCGATGACATCTTGTTGATTTCGGTCGTCGCACCCGCCGTGCGTTCGGCCAGTTTGCGCACTTCATCGGCAACGACTGCAAAGCCACGTCCCTGCTCACCCGCACGCGCGGCTTCAATCGCCGCATTGAGCGCCAGCAGATTGGTCTGATCCGCAATTTCCTTGATCACCTTGACCACTTCTGATATCCGTGTCGCATCCTCTCCCAGACGAGACACCTCGGCAGAGGCTGCCTCAATTTCCTTGGCGCTGGATAACAGCCCCACCACCGTTTTATTAACCACCTGCGCACCCTGATCGGCATTACTGAGCGAACTGTTGGCAATACGTTTTGCGTTCAAACCCTGATCACTGATTTTCAGGGTCGATGAACTCAGTTCCTCAATGGCCTGCGCCATACCGTATACGGCTTCCGATTCGTGATTGACATTTTTATTTATCTCTGTGGCAGCAGTCGCCAGTGCCTGCGCCATCTCGCCCACCTGAACCGACTGGAGCTTGACACTGGCAATCATGTCACGAAGCCGCTGCTGCATCTGGTATGCATTCGACATCAAACTGTGCGGAACGGGCAACTTTCCGGGTTGATGCGAAAAATCCCCACCCGCCATGGTATTGACCACCGCCGCCACTTCGCGCGGATCGCCCCCCAACTGAGCCATGACCTGACGGATAATCAGCACCGCCAACGAAATTGTAATCATCAACGAGATGAATACCCAGATACCACCCAACATCACTTGATGGCTGAAAATCGCCTCCGATATCGTTAACCTCTCAGCACTCTTGCTAAAAACAAGCTTAATAAAGTCTTCGCGTATTTTTATCAAACCGGCAGTCAACGAACGGTCGATACCTGCAAATTTGCTGTCGGCATCGTGCGCATCTCCTTTAAAGCTATCGATCTGTTGCAGGTATTTTGCAGTCACTGCCTCATGCTCCGCACCGCTTTTATCCAGCATCACCACAAAATTTGCAAAATCGCCGCCATTCGCCTGTTCAAGGTCTTTAAGCAGCCTGTGCGCCTCTGCCGCAGTGTCGTTGAAGCGTTTTACATTTTCGGTAAATTCAGTGCGATATTGTTGCAATTTTTCAGCATCTGCCCCTCTCAACCAGACATCCTTGGCAATTTTCGCCTCCTTGATTGATACGATGTCCAGGGTATCGAAGCTGACCAGAACCTTGACATACTGCTGCAAAAGCACACCGCTATCTCTTTCTGTCTGCATCGTGCTGTTCATTTGAAACACAAAAAACAACACCATTATCATGAACATGACAAACGAGACCAGTTCGAGTGCCAGAAATTTACCCTTTAAGCTCATCGTTTTAAACATGCGGCTACTCCACTTATGTCATTACTCAAGATGTTGCCTGATCCACATGCTTCTCGGCCACCATAGCATCAACCACATCCATCACCTTGCCGCTATTTTCTTCTACCGAAATCAGCGCATCAATGATTTGCAACTGCACTTTGGAATTAAACTCCCAGCCGCAATCAAGCAGCGAGACCGCTCTGTGCGCGCCCTCATGCACCTTGCTGTGTGGTGTTAACAAAGCACGATAAGAGGGCAAATCCGCAAATGAGGATTTAATGGCATCCCCTTCATACCATTTACCCATCCTGCAGTTGTGATAATCCACCCCCACCGCGCGACGCAATTCGATATCATCGGGCCGATTGATCAACGCATAGGCACGCTGCTTATAGATGACATGATCCACTTTAATCAACGACCCAAAACTCAAATCCTGCACATACCTCGCACCGGAGAGGGTAATTTTCGCCGACTCATAGAATTTGCTGAATTTATCTTCCAGATGTGCGATCACGCCCTGCGAAGACTGTGCAATTTCATGCATATCCTCCGAATCTGTCAGCATTTTGACGACCTGCCCCTGCAACATCTTCATCACGCGGCCAATTGATTCTGACGCATTTTTGGTATTTTCGGCCAACTTGCGCACTTCGTCCGCCACAACAGCAAAGCCGCGCCCCGCCTCGCCAGCCCGCGCCGCCTCAATTGCCGCATTAAGTGCCAGCAAATTAGTCTGATCAGCAATCGAGGTAATCAAACCCACCGCCTTGTTGATTTCCGCACTGCGCGCATTGAGCTGGGTGATAGCTGAATTTGAAGTTTCCACACGTTCAATAATACCGGACAGTCGCTCCACGACATCCTTCACAGATCTCTGGCTTGCCTCCGCATCCACCGACGTACGCTCGGCCAGTTTGGCCAACCCATCCATTTTCTCGGTGATGACTTTCAAATCCTGCTGGTTGTACGCCAGATTCGCCAATAAATTATCGGTATTCAGACCATGCACTTTGGTAAACAAATTGTCGCGCATTGCCGATTTCTGCTGCTTGGCCATGCCTTCTAGCAAAATATTCTGATTAATCAATCCCGTCCTGAAGCCACCGTGCATTCCGCCAGCCATCGCCGAGCGAAAGTACTTCCCTTCCATATTCGCTCTAAAACTGGTTTCCTGCTCCCTGAAAAATGCGCCCAACTGGTCCAGCATATCGTTCACATTCCAGCACAACATGCCAATTTCATCCCGATCCGAAACATGGGAAATGCGCATATTGAATCGACCCTGAGCGACATTTTTTATCACTTCATCGAGTTGCGAGAGTGGCGCCAGCCATCGTCTGACCAGATAATGGCAACCTGCTGACATTGCGATACCGCACAACAAAAACACCAGCATCATTACGTTCAGACCACGCAATACAAAGTCTGTCAGCACCGTGATCAATATCAGCAGCGAAAGCGACCACAACATCATGGAGATTTTAGATTGCAAGGATAAATTCCTCATAGCTGAGCCCCTTTTCATTCAAAACATTAAGCAGCAAGGCTGTTGAAGCCGCGACCGCATTGGCCGCTCCGGCTTTTTTTTCTTCCGCCAACATGGCCGCATACAATTCGGCGACAACCTGAATACCGCTCAATTTGGGTTTGCGGCGTACCGACAGGTAACCGGTAATCTCGCCTTTAGGTGAGAAGGTAGGTGTCACATTGGCAAACACCCAATAAAACCCGCCATCCTTGGACATATTCTTGACATAGGCGAAGCACTCCTGACTTGCCTGAATCTTGTCCCATAGCAACTGGAACACGCCGCGCGGCATATCCGGATGACGAATAATATTGTGTTGTGTACCGATCAACTCCCGCTCGGAATATCCGGAAAATTCGATAAAAATCCGGTTTCCATATGTGATACGCCCCTTTTTATCTGTCATGGAGACGATAAAATCCTCATCCCGCATCACCCTTTCAACCTGCGTCGGTGTTATTGCTCTTTTCATTTCAACTCCTGGCTCACTATCTAAAAATAGGTAATCGAAGCAACCCGGACCGAGTTACCGTCAATTATTAACTGGATTCATACGGCACCGGCCCTATTGGACTTAAGGAGGTGTGATTTATTCTCTTTTGTCATGGATGGAACGACTAACCCGCCACCCGAATTAATAGCCATCCAAAGTCAGTGCAACCCACATTGGCCGCAGCACCCTTCACTTCACCGCCCCCTGAAATGGATAAATAAACAGCAAACCACATTAATATTCTGTCAAAAAACGACTTCCGATTTGTAACTATAACGGCAAGAATACATTTTCCATTAGGCAATAAACCAAGTTAAATGCCATTAATTCGCCGCATTGAACTGGTGCAATCCGATTACCTTACGATTTGCATGACATAAATGTGTCATGGCGACATAACAAATACCTGCCATTTGTTCGGAAAACGTCATTTACACATAAATTTTTGACACTATATATACATCGTCACTTTGCTGTTTGCCGTGGCTGTGATTGGTATGATCTTAACATCCCACACCCAGCGTGCGCAGATACGCCCTTCATATTCCACCTTCAATAAAATTATTAAAAAAATCCTAAAGTTTTTTGCGACCAAACCGATAACTGAAATAACGGCGGCAACTAGCCAGCAGCAAAAGGCAGAAAACGCAACACGGCAATGATGCCGAACCCGGATTAATTTAAAAGGAGAATTAAAATGCCCTCATATATCAATACCAACCTTGCATCCCTGAATGCACAGCGCAACCTGAACCAATCGCAAAGCGCGCAACAGACTGCATTGCAGCGCCTTTCATCCGGTCTGCGTATCAACAGCGCAAAGGACGATGCTGCGGGCATGGCGATTGCCAGCCGGATGTCTTCACAGATCGCAGGTAATACCCAGGCTGCCCGTAACGCCAATGACGGTATTTCGCTGGCACAAACCGCTGAAGGCGATTTGTCACAAATCACCACCAACCTGCAGCGGATGCGCGATCTGGCCGTACAATCGTCCAATGCAACCAATTCCGCTTCTGACCGTGCTGCACTGAACAACGAAGTACAGGCACTGGCCGCAGAAATCGACCGTGTATCACAAAATTCTTCCTTCAACGGTGTTAAATTGCTGGACGGCACCTTCACCGCACAAAATTTCCAGGTCGGCGCAAATGCAACCGCTAACGACAGCATCCAGATCGCTGCCATTACCAGCGCAAGAACTGCTCAACTCGGTGGTGTATCCGGCACGTCACCTCCGCAAGCCGTACCGGCACCGCAACCTTGACCGGTGCAGGCTTGGTCGCTGGTGATCTGACCCTGAACGGACAACAAGTAGGCGCATCGGTCGCAGCGGCCCTGCCAGGTCAATCTGCCGATAGTGCGTTTGCTATCGCAACTGCCATCAATGCGGTTTCGTCCGCATCGGGTGTTACGGCGACCGCACTATCTCACACCGTTGTAAGTACTGCAGCAACGGCGTTCACCGCCATTGCCGCAAACACCTGGAGTATTAACGGAATTAATTTGGGTGCAGTGGCAGCAGGTGGTACTGCGCAAGGTCAAGGTGCAAACGTGGCTGCTGCGGTCAATCTGCTTTCAGCACAATCCGGCGTGACCGCAGTATCTAATGCAGCCACGGGTGCAGTCACCATGACCTCAGCGGACGGCCGAGATATCGCGGTCGCTATGAACGGCACAGCTGCTAATGCCGCAGCCGCTGCTACCGCCAAGACCACTTTGCTCGCCCAAACCGGTTTGGCAACAGGTACAGTCGGCACGCAAGCCAGCGCACCGGTACCAACAAGCACAGTCGCTTCTGGCGCGGTGTCAGGCGGCGTCTGTCTCTGTTGCTGGCACAACGGCATCAACCTACGCATTGACTGTTGACGGCCTCAGCCTATATTCCAGCTCAATTGCCATAGGTGCAACCGGCACACTCGTTACCGGTGCACAGCTCGATACGGCATGGACCACCTTTGCAGCTGCCAACACAGGCTATACATTGTCGGCTGGTACATTTGCGGCAGGCACAGCTGTAATCACAAAGGCTGATGGAACCGCAATCACACTTGCACAAACTCAAGTAACAGGTACTGGCGCCACTGCATCGGCAGTAGCCATTGCTGGTGTAGGTTTTATAGGCACCACAGCAGCAGCGGGTGCGGCAGTAGCAGCAGTTGCCGCTGACAACCACGGCACCATCACACTGAGCAGCAACAATGCCGCGGGTATTGTGTTGGCGGATCGCTTTTGGGTTGGCAAAGCCGGTTTGCAGCAGGCACAACCGCCGCTACAACTGTTACCACCACTTACGACCGTCGCTACGATCGACATTTCAACAGCCGCAGGCGCACTTGCAGCGCTAAGCGACCATTGACGGCGCGATGGCAACGGTCAACGCTTCACGCGCTTCGCTCGGTGCCTATCAGAACCGCTTCATGTCGGTGGTTAACAGCCTGCAGACTACAACGGAAAACCTGACTGCATCGCGTAGCCGGATTCAGGATACCGACTTTGCAGCAGCAACGGCCGAACTGTCCCGCGCCCAGATCCTGCAACAGGCAGGTACCGCGATGCTGGCACAGGCCAACCAGTTGCCTAACCAGGTGATGACTCTGTTGCGTTAATCGCTAAACAGCAGGATCGATAGTGCAACCATCCCGGCCGGAATGTATATAATACGTCGGTCGGGATTTTCACCTTGAAACTTTGACGGAAATTTGCCAAATTATCGAATTCGCCCGCAAGGGGCGTCCCTCGGAACTAAGGCGATGAAACCGTCAAGTTCCTGAATGAAGGAGAAATAAAATGCAAATCCAGAATATACCCAGCGGGGTTTCAATACCCCAGTCTGCCCGGGTCGCCAGCGAAAGCACACCGGTTGCCGAAGTGGCTCAAGCTGCCGCAGCTTCGCCGGCCGCAGCTGCACAGCAGCAAGCCGCGCCCCCCGTATCGGCAGCCCAGTTGCAAAGTGCCGTGCAAAGCGCCAATCAGACTATGGCGGATTCAAACAAAAACTTGTCGTTCAGCGTGGATTCGGACACAAAACAGACCATCGTCAAACTGACCGACAGCAAAACCGGCGCATTGATCGGGCAGTTTCCGTCCCATCAAATGCTGGAAATATCCAAAGCCATCGGACTGATGCAGGAACAGTTGCAACAAGCGACCCTGACCAAAGTACCTGCACAAAGCACGCAAGGCATGCTGATTAAACAGCAGGCTTAAGGCAGACATCATGGCAACCACATCCGCCACATCTGCATCGACCGCCATTTCCTCGGGCGGACTGGACGTACAGGGTCTGGTTAGCCAACTGATGACAGCAGAACAGATTCCGATTACCAAACTGACCGCGCAACAGGCCAGCTATCAGGCCAAGCTATCCGCCTTTGGCACCATACAGGGTGCCATGTCCAGTTTTCAGGGTTCGCTTGCCACGCTTAAAAATGCCAGCAGTTTTCAGACGGTGAGCGCCACACCTTCGGACAGCACCGTCATGTCTGCAACGGCGTTAACCAGCGCGCCACCAGGTAGTTATTCAATCGATGTCACCAGTCTGGCGCAGTCACAAAAACTGGTCGCTACCGGACAAACCAGCGTATCCACGCCCATAGGTACCGGCGCGGCTACCACGCTGACATTTGATTTCGGCACGATTACCGGCACCCTCACGGGCGGAAAATACGCGTCAGGCACGACCTTCACCTCGAATGGCAACGGAGTCAAAACCGTGACCATAGACAGCACGAACAATTCGCTGCAGGGCATGAGGGATGCGATCAATGCCGCTAATATCGGTGTGACCGCCAGCATCATCAATGATGGCAGCGCAACACCTTACCGACTGGTACTGAGTTCGAGCAATCTTGGCATCACCAATAGCCTCAAGATATCCGCGACAGGAGATGCCAGCGTGAGCGGACTACTGGCAAACGATCCTGCTGCCGCACTCGGGCAAAACCTCAGTGAAACAGTCAGCGCGAGTAATGCCACGATGCAGGTCAATGGCATTTTAATTAGCAAGACTTCAAATTCCGTATCGGATGTCATTCCGGGCGTAACCCTGAATCTGACCAAGCTAACCACGATCGGCGCCCCGGTAACGCTGACCGTCGCACGAGATACGACCGCCATCACCAAGTCCGTAAATGATTTTGTCACTGCCTTCAATTCCGTGAACAAGACACTGTCAGATCTTTCAGCCTATAACGCTTCAACCAAAACGGCTGCGGTTTTACAAGGCAATGCAACCGTACGCAATCTTCAGGCGCAATTGCGCGGCGTATTGAATACACCCGGAGCCGGATCGCTGACCAGCCTGACGCAAATCGGGGTCACTTTTCAGCGTGACGGTTCGCTGGCGCTGGACAGCACCAAACTTGCCACCGTAATACAAACCAACTTTACGGGTATCGCGGGATTGTTTGCCGCAACCGGATCGGCCTCTGACAGCCTGATCATTTATAATTCAACGAGCAGCGCAACCAAGCCCGGCACCTATCCACTGACCGTCACGCAACTCCCCACCCAGGGCAATGAAACGGGCACGGCTGCACCCAATCTGACCATTACGGCGGGCAGCAATGACACGCTGAACATGAATCTTAATGGCATTAATGCGTCGATCACCTTGACCGCCAAGACTTATGCCAACGCACAGGCACTGGCCACTGAAATTCAGTCAAAGCTTAACAGCGTCACGGCATTGTCCAGCATGGGAATTTCGGTAGCGGGCACCGTCGTTGGTGGAAAAATAAGCGTAACATCAAGCAGTTATGGCTCATTATCCAGTGTAGTGGCAACCAGCGGCAACGGTCTTGCCAACATTTTTGGTGCGGCCATTTCCACAACAGGCGTCAATGTAGCCGGAACCATCGATGGCGTTGCGGCAACCGGCGTGGGGCAAACGCTCACTGCTGGCAGTGGCAATGCACAAGGCTTGTCCGTGATGATTAATGGCGGTTCGCTGGGCAGTCGCGGTACAGTCAGCTATACCCAAGGTTATGCTTATATGCTCAACCAAATGGCCACATCGGTATTAGCTAGCGATGGTTCGCTCACTGCCAGCACCAATGAAATCAACTCTTCGATCAAAAGCCTCACCGATCGCACTACCGTACTGCAAAACCGACTGGTAACCATTCAGGCGCGCTATACTGCGCAATTTACCGCATTAAACAATATGCTGGCCAACATGAACACCACCAGTACGTTTTTGACCCAGCAACTCTCGAACAAGGCATAAAATCATGAGCACACAAGCTGCCATCAATGCATATAACAAGGTCAGCATCGAATCCGGCGTATCGGCTGCCGATCCGCACAAGCTGATTTCCATGCTGTATCAGGGCGCGTTACTGGCGGTTGCCAATGCTAAAAACGGCATTTTGCGCCAGGATATTCCGGCTAAGGGCAAGGCAATTTCGCACGCCATCCTGATCATCGACAGCGGCCTGAATGCCAGCCTGAACAAGGAAGTAGGCGGCGATCTGGCACTAAACCTGTCCGCCCTGTACGACTATATGAGTCGTCAATTGCTCGCGGCCAACCTCAACAATGACATGGCAGCGCTTGATGAAGTGGCACGCCTGTTGACGGATTTGAAAGGCGCCTGGGAAGAAATTCGTCAGACGCCAGACAGCGCACCCGCTGCCGCACGTCCCGCACAATCGGCGCAGCTGGTGTACGCCAGAAGCTGAGGCAATGGATTCCCGGCAGCTCATACTCAATTACGAATCACTGCGACAGCTGACCGACAGGATGCGCATCGCCGCAGATCGGGAAGAATGGGATCAGCTAATCGCGCTAGAACAGCAACGCGCACTCTGTATCGCCGCCATACAGACTTTGGCAGACTATCCGCACAGCACGGAAGTTGCGCGACAGCTGGATGAACTCATCAGCGCCATACTCGGAAATGAAGCGAAAATTCGCCAGCTGACCCAAAACCGGATGGTGCAACTCAAGGGCATCATGCAAAGCAACCTACAGGAACAACGCCTGAATCAGGCTTATGGTCAGTAATATAAAGACTGTCCTTAGTCGCTAGATAGCGGTGTGAATTCAGGGTAAAAATGGTATGCAACCGACCAGCCAGATCAGCAATTTGCAATTACTAGCCCGTTCGGAGCGGCCACTGATTATTGGTGCCGAGCCCTCTGCTGTCGCAAAGCTCGAACCCGGTCAGCGTATTCAGGCTGTCATCCAGGAACAGATCAGTCCCGGGATGTACAAGACGCAGGTCGCCGGACAATCCATGCAAATGCAACTGCCCGGTGAGCAAAAAATCGGCAGTCTGATCGAATTGCACGTCAT
>CAWASY010000063.1:0-83634 GCA_963784505.1 uncultured beta proteobacterium
AGCATGCAGATCATTCGTGCCATTGTTGCGGGTGAGCGAAATCCTGATGTATTGGCTGAGATGCGAGATGTTCGTTGCAAGGCCACAACTGAAACGGTACGTGCGCACTCGTAGGCAATTATCAACCCGAACATGTCTTTGCACTCAAACAAGCACTTGCTCTCTATGATTTCTACCAGCAATGTGTGGCTTAATGCGACATACAGATAGAGCAAGTCGTTGCTGCGCTGAACAGCAGTCGCCAAATTCCGGCAACACAGCTTCCAAAAGCACGACACCGCACCAAGCAGCCAAACGATGTGAACTTCGATGTTCGCACGGTCATGTACCAGTTGGCGGGTATCGATCTGACGCAAATTCATGGTATCGGCCATTTCCTGGCGCTGAGACTGGTTGGCGAATGTGGCACCGACCTCACACGCTGGAAGACCGCAAAGCATTTTACGTCGTGACTGACGCTCTCACCGGGTGTCAACGCAATCATGATCTGGCGGACGGTTTCAATCGATAACTGTATGTCGTGACGCTCGGCCAATTTCTCTGCCGCGAGGGTCGGCCCAAAGTCACGATAATGTTAGCCGATCAGCTTTATCGCGGTTGTCCTGATTGTTTCATCTACCCGCCGATTCGAGACTCGTCCGCGCTGCTTGCTGATTAACCCCGGCAAACCTGAGGTACGGTAACGTCGCAAGATACGCTTGATTTGACGCACGCTGACAGCCAGCATTTTGCCAGCTTCTTTTTTGTCGATTTTACCTGCCAACAGTTGCCCCATTACTTGCCCACGTTTCGCTTCCTTTTGACTCATCATCATGTCCATTTCAAAGTGTCCGCCGCTAGGGTTTTGATCGGGCACTGAGCTTACTCAACGCAAGCTCAAGGGGACATTTCTATTTGGGAGAAAGGGGACATTACTACTTTGCGCTGACACATGCATATATATAACACGTCAGTAGTGTCCGGCAATTTCGCTCTGACGGCTTTTTAATACATTGATCTATAATAGGAAACGACGGGTTTAGGGGTGTCACCTACTTGAGCTTCACTTGGACCTGTTTTTTTTGGGAAACTTGGTTTTTTCCCGTGGGTTTCCATCATGTATTCAGGCCAACTCGTGTTCGCTCAACTCATGGAACATTTACCTCTTCACACGTTCCGCCGCTGTGTGCAGCGTTTCCCTTCCAAATATCCCACCAAGACGTTTTCGCATCTCGATCAGTTCCTCTGCATGGCCTTCGCGCAACTGACTTATCGCGAGAGCCTGCGCGACATCGAAACCTGTCTGCGCGCTCATCAAGCCAAGCTCTATCACCTCGGCATTCGAGGCAGCGTTGCCCGCAGCACATTAGCCGACGCCAACGAATCGCGCGATTGCCGCATCTTCGCGGATTTCGCCATGAGCCTCATCCAGACCGCTCGCACACTCTACGCCAGCGACAGCTTCGCGGTGGAACTGGAGCAGACAGCCTACGCGCTCGATACCACCACCATCGACCTATGCTTGAGCGTGTTTCCTTGGGCGCACTTTCGTCGAGCCAAGGCCGCCGTCAAGATGCATACGCTGCTCGACCTGCGTGGCAACATTCCCGCATTCATTCACATCAGCGATGGCAAGATGCACGAGGTCAATGTACTCGACATCCTGATACCAGAAGCCGGCAGCTTCTACATCATGGATCGCGGCTTCACCGACTTCGCCCGCTGGTTCAAGCTGCATCAAGCGCAGGTGTTCTTTATCATCCGCGCCAAATCCAACCTGCAATTTCGCAGGGTCTATTCACGCCCCGTGGACAAGTCCACAGGACTGATCTACGACCAAACCATTGCCTTGACCAGCATCAAAGCCAGCAAGGGCTACCCGCAACACCTGCGCTGCATCAAGTTCCACGATGCCGAGCACGACAGGGACTTGGTATTCCTGACCAACAACTTCGAACTGCCTGCACTGACCATCGCACAACTTTACCGTTGTCGCTGGCAGGTCGAACTATTCTTCAAATGGATCAAGCAGCATCTTCGGATCAAGCGGTTCTACGGCACCACCGAGAACGCAGTCAAAACACAGATATGGATCGCTATTTCCGTTTACGTCCTAGTCGCCATTGTGAAGAAACAGCTCAAAATAGAGGCTTCTCTTTACACAATTCTACAGATACTGAGCCTGACACTTTTCTAAAAAAATCCACTCAATCAAGTGCTTAAAAATACTGATTTACAAATGCAGGCTCCTGAAAATGGCAACCAATTGAATCTATTTAACTAAATTGCCGGACACTACTGCCATCTTAATATTCATTTTCAACATGTTGACTCATTCACACGCTTACACCCGACTTTGACACCACCCAGCAACACACCGCTCGGAAAGCCGCATAGCGCAAGGCATTTGGAGATGTTGCCGAAATCGGTGTGTATCTAGGCGGGGAAGACACTCAATCCAGATTCAGGATGGGCTTTGGCGATTTTATTTTTAGTGCTTTCAATAGCTTGGTGGCATCTGGAGAAGGCTCGGTCACCTGCCAGACATGACCGTTGGGGCTGGACAATTGCGCCAACTGGATGTGCTTCAGATCATCTCGGATATTGCGCCACGTATCCTGACAAGCGTGCTCAATGGTGCGCTCAAGCAGAAGTGCCAGCACCGAGATGGCGATGTGCGCGTGGATACGGTGCGGCGCCCAGTGGAACACCGGCCGCATCTTCAGGCCACTCTTCATTGTCCGCCAGGCTTCTTCCACCCGCTGCTGCTGTTTGTAGCCCAGCGCCATGTCTTCAGCGTGAGCGTGTCGTCGTTGCTATGCACCACGAACTTGCCGTCAAAGCGCTCCAGTTCGGTCACCGCTTGGCGGTCAATCGCCAGACCCTGTTTCGCTTCCTTCAGCAAGCGCCCGTAGCGGGCGCTTGTACGTAAGGCGCAGACTCGTTTGGTGTGGCTCACCTTGGCCAAATCGGATAGGCTGGCCAGTTCCGCTTCCAGTTCTTTGAGCAGAGCTTCCCGATGCGCCTTCTGGCGTTTGGCCTCCAGCGGATTGAAACAGACCGCATAGCGTCGCCGTCTCTCGCCCTCGCCGACGATGACTTCCTTGACTTCAAGATTCTCGGCGACGGTGCGGTAGCGTCCCGGACGCGATAGCACTTCCTCGGTGACTTCGTCCCCCCGTCGCATCGGCATAGCCAGCAGGTACTTGCCACCCCCTTTGGTCAGCGTCTGCAAGTTCGCCTGGGAGACCATTCCGGCATCTCCCACGAAGAGGCAGCGGGTGAGTTGCCAGCCGCGAAGGTCTTCCTTGACACGGGTGATCGTGGTGATGTCGACTGTGTTACCTGGAAACACCCAGTGACGCACCGGGAACCCATCACGGGTAACCGCCAGGCCGACCACGATCTGCGGTGCGTCGCTACCGGCCGTTCTTGCTGTGACCTCGCCTCCTGGGGGCGGCGTAGGCCTTATTGCCCGCAGCGGCACTGCCATGGATCTGACCGTCCTTGTTGCCTTCGTCTTCCTCATTGACCTCGAAGTGCAGCGAAGTGGTGTCGTAGAAGATTATGTCTACGTCCAAATTGAGCAGATCGGCCACTCGGTAGAGGGTGGCTTGCTCGATAGCTTCCTTGTTTGCCTCCAGGAAGTGTGTGGCGCGGTAGAGCTGGTGCAGCTTCAGTGCCTGTGCCCATTTGATGTGAGCATCTTCCTTGAGCCATTGCTCATGGCAGTAGAGTTTGGAAGCTGGGGCGCAGGCGCGATTGGCGACTAGGGCAAACAAGGCGCGTTCGACATCGAATCCGAGATGTCGCGTGTCAGATTGGTGCCGCACAATGGCGCCAATGCCGAGCTGTTTCCAGATGGCCTCGAGTACGTAGATGTCACCATAGGGCCAGGCGCAAATCAGGCGCCAGTCGCCCCCACCACCTACGATCTCTTCCGGTGAGCATCGGCGCAGAATGCTCTTGGCCAGCCGCCGCAGGCGCTCGATGGCTTCGGGGTCGTCGGCGCGCCCACAGTTATGCACGATGCTGGCGCGTGATCTTCCCTTGGTGGCATCCCAGACGTTCTCCGCCAGTTGCAGGTAGGTCACAACACTACCATCCGCCCGTCGTTGTTTGCTCTCGCGTAGGTACATAGGCTCTATCGTAGAGCCTTCTGGCTATAAAAATCAATAATCCATGTATCTAGGCTTTTGGCGAATCCACCCTCGCAAACCCGCGCCGTTACAAGGAGTCAGTGAAAATTGTGCCTTGAAAGTGTCAAAGTCGGGTTACAGGGCAACAACATAATCGAGATTTTGATAGAAGTTTATTGATAAGACAGAAGCCAATTCTGAAGCTGACTCAAAAAAAGCCAGGCGATTCACTACACCAATGCTCATGTTTTCCTTAGCGCATGGTTAACCTTGGCAATCATGGCGTCGCGCACGAAAGGTTTGACGACAATATCGCATGCTCCGGCCTTTAGGCTTTCCATAATAATCTTTCTCTCACTCTTGCCCGTCATCATAAGTATAGGAATGTCAGCGAAGCGCTCAATTGCTTTGATTTGCCTCACCACTTCGATGCCATTCACGCTGGGCATCACGATATCCATCAGAATGAGGTCTGGGCGAATCTTGCGCAGGACATTCAGAGCCTCGATACCATTGGTGGCGAACTGCACTTGATAGTTTTCTTCTTTAAAGATGGTGCCGAGGATTTTGTGTTGGAACTGGTCGTCATCGACCACAAGCAGTATTGGCTGGATACTGGTCGCCATGGTGTTGAGCGCATGTATAGACTGAAGATGCGGCGCAGACGCCTCACGTAACTCATCAACCCATTGTTTCAACGGCTTCATAGAATCCGTCAATGTGTTGCCTGGTGCCTCGATAGCTGCGCGTTTGAGGTTCCTAAATTCCTTTTGCAAGCTATCGGCATTTTTAATTTCGAGCACACTTGGCAGTTCATTTCGTGCGAGCCGTTGTGAAAAAGTGTCGAAGGCTGCGCTTGCCACCGAGTCTGCTTGTGCAACGGCTCGTCCGATCGACTCGACATGTTCCTCGCCACGCGTCAGCTGCTGATTTAACAAGCTTTCCAGAGTCGACAATCGCCGCGCTTCGGTGGCGAACTCTGCAGTTGTTGGCGACTTAGTCGCTAACATGCGCATCTCGCGCAGTGCCAAATATACTGACATGGGTAGGCGTGGTGCATCGTTAGTCATCGGCCAGAACAGGACATAGTCGTCAAAAATATCCTCGCGGCACAGCTTGTAGGCACGCTGAATTTCTTCTTGGTTGCAAAGCACAATGGTACGGTGAGGGTGGAAAAAAGCTGTATTGCCGTGTCGATAAAGTTTAAGGCAATGACGTTCCGATTTTTCCAGTCCCTTGAACGCTAGCACTAGCACATCTGGCCGATGATGGTCAAAGTCCGCTACCGCATTGTCTGGATCGGGGGAGACAAAAACCTTGTCGAATTCGGCATCAAGAAGCTTTTTTACGAGTGTCGCATCACTGGTTATATCCGATGCAATGAGGATATTTGCATCACTGGTGAATGATCGGTTCATGCTGCGCTCCTGCTCTTAATGTTGCTATGCGTTGCTGCCATTCATCTATCCAGCCGGGTAACGCAGCTGCCGGCATGGGCTTACCTATGAAATAACCTTGAGCAATATGACACTGTGTTGTGCACAGGAACGCCCAGTCCTCGGCATTTTCCACGCCTTCTGCCACTGCTTCCATGCCGAGCTGAAGAGCGAGGTTGAGGCTACTCATGAAGATCGCTCGCCGCCTGGCATCGTGCCCGGTATGATGAGTGAACATTTGGTCGATCTTGAGTTCATCGAAGGGAAGATCGTGCAACTGAACGAATGAAGAATGTCCGGTGCCGAAATCGTCGATGGAAAGACAAAATCGTCTCAAGTGCAAGCGGGCGCATACATCAAGAACGGCTGAAAAATTCTGCATCAAACTGCTTTCCGTTACTTCCAGTATCAACGACTGCGGCGGCAGGCCGCTGGCCTCGGCGGCAACGAAATCAGCAAAATCCAAATCGGCAAGATCGTCCATCGATACATTGACCGCGACCCGCAACGAAAATCCCGCATCCTGCCAGGATTTACTCTGCAGCAGCGCCTCTTTCAGCACTACCCGCGTCAGTTCGCCGATCAGGCCATGTGCCTCTGCCACGGGAATGAAGGAGTCAGGAAAAACCAATCCGTCCACAGGATGCTGCCAGCGCACCAGCGTCTCGACTCCGACGATCTCGCCTGTCGCCACAGCGACCTTGGGCTGGTAATAATTGATCAGCTCGCCATTAGTAATGGCGGCACGCACTGCCTCTTCATCATAAGAACGGCTTGCCGCGCACGGCTTCGGGACAACGTGCGGTATCCATTTGTCCATCATGGCAGAGAGCGCTGCCAGGGCAGGCGGTTTACGTATCGTGCCCAACACGCAAAGATTGTGCGTGTGTATAAGTTTCTCGGTCGCTTCCAGCATGCGTTCGCCCTCGCCACTCACCAGGATCAAGCCCCCGATAAAATGCCGTTCCGCCAGGTGGCGCAAAAATTCAACGCCATCCATGCCCGGCATGTTGATGTCAAGCAGTATGACATCTGGAATTTCGCAGGTTGCCAGCGCAGCGGCACCTCTTTCGAAGCAAGATACGCGGCTATAGCCCAACTTGGCGAGCATTTGGCGGAGTAACTTGAGCATTAAGGGATCGTCGTCAAGTACGTAGATGTTTATTAGCGTGTTTTTCATGTATTCCCCTTGTTGTTTTCTGGTTCTATCGCATCATTAGGGCACTTCTAAAAATTCAGATTTCGTCACGATACTTCGTTGCTCACAAAAAATGTTTCCTTACATATCAATTGTATGCTGCGTCAACATTTTTTATTCGTGCCTAGCAGCCTGTCGGACTTAAAGGAAATCGGCTGCAAATCCGCCTGGCCGGTGCAGATTCCCCCGTTTTTTTGGTCAATAGAATGACTATTGACCGGCAAAACCGGTAAAATCTGCCCTCGCCCAGCCGAATTTTCGCTTAGATTCTTCAAGTCCGACAGGCTGCTAGTCTTGTTTAGAACTCTAAATTTTTAGAGGTGCCCATTAGTCCATGTTGCCAAATAGTTTACTACTGCGGTCATTTCTTCATTGAAATGACTTATAAGCTCGGCGAGGGCGGCGCTTTCTCCCGTATTGCAGGTATGCTCGATTTGCTCGCACAGCTCGCCGAGCTTGAGCGCCCCGATGCAACGGGCTGAAGATTTCAACTGGTGTGCCGTCTCACCCACCTCGACGAGCCGCCCAGCGGCGTAGTCCGTATTGAGCTCAGCCGCAATGCTTACTGACCTTGCACTAAAATCTTGCAAGAAATCATTGATCACAGCCGCATCATTGCCAATTAAATCTTGCAGCACCCGCACATCCACCGGTCGTTCCGTAGCCACTTCGACCTGGGAGGCAATTCGACCTGGACTTGTCGCAGGCATCCATTTCTCCAGCATCGCTTTGAGGTTATCAAGCCGCACGGGCTTGGAAAGGTAATCATCCATTCCTGCTACCTTGCAATTTTCCTTTTCATCCTTTAGGGCATTGGCGGTGAGTGCGATGATCGGCGTATGACTGGTGCCTGTTTTTTCTTCGGCACGTATGGCTGCGGTGAGTTCATAGCCGTCCATGTGGGGCATGTGTAGATCGGTGAGCAGTAGCGCGTACTCACCCGTTTTCCAGCGATTCAATGCATTGCGGCCATCGCCTGCCACTTCGGACGCGAACCCGAGCAGAGCAAGTTGCCGACGGATTACCTGCTGGTTGATTTCATTGTCTTCGGCTACAAGTATTAGTTTGCCTTGATGTATGCCTTCATTGTGCGATGGTGCGTCAAAGGCTTCGGTGGGAAGCCCGGCCGATTTGGGCGACCTTTCTTCTTTGGCGCGCCCGGCGGCGATTGCCACCGCCTGCAGGGCAACCTGCCGCGTGAGCAGGTTGCCATCAACAGAAACCAAATCATCCGCTACTCGAGGGCGGCGGTAGCGCTTGCCTCGACCAATAACGAGAAAACGTATGTCATGCTGTTTATGCAAACAGGATATGGCACGCAACTCGTTCAACAGCGATGGTGCGCCCAAGGTGTCGAGTATCCATATCCAAATGGGATCGGTCGGTGCATCCGCATGCTGTGCTGCATCAATGTCCGTCACACGCTGAACCTGTGCGCCGGCATGGGTGAGTTGCGCCGCGATGTCGGCGGTCAATCCCGTGTCATGCCCAATCAACAGGCACGGCAGCCCGGCCACCAGTGAAGGTATCGATTCCGATTGTGGAATTGCTGCAAATGGCAGGAGCACGGTAAAGCTGCTGCCAGCACCCAGTTCACTCTGGACGCTGATCTCACCGCCCATCATGTGAACGAGTTGGCTCGAGATGGCCAATCCCAGTCCAGTCCCGCCAAAAAGTCGCTTAGTGGAGGAATCAGCCTGCTCGAAAGGTGTAAATAGCCGAGACTGAGTAACCTCATTCATGCCGATGCCGTTGTCACGAACGGTGAATTCCAACCAAATTCGACCTTCTTCGCGTCTGGATATCTGAACGCGCACCATTACTTGAGCGAGGCGATTTTGCGCGCTTGTGAATTTGAGAGCATTGTTGATTAAGTTCGTTAGAATCTGGTGCAGACGCAATGCATCCCCTAGAACGTTGGGGATCTCCGGATCAACGAACAGGGTCAGCTCTATCCGCTTATGCTCAGCCATATAGTCAAACATTGAACAAACCTTTTCCACCACATCCTCTATGGATAAGCATACTTGTTCAAGCTCGAGTTTGCCTGCCTCGATTTTAGAAAAGTCGAGAATGTCTTCGATGATGCCGAGTAGTGTATATGCTGACTCGTGGATCAGCTTGGCCATCTCGGCCTGATGGCCATTGAGGCTAGTTTGCGTCAGCACATCCAACATACCAATAACGCCGTTCATCGGGGTGCGAATCTCATGGCTCATCGCAGCGAGGAAATCTGATTTACTTCGGCTGGCTGACTCGGCGGTTTCTTTGGCCTGTTTCAGTAACTCATCGGCCTGCTTGCGTAGAGTAATGTCGCGCAGGACGCCGGTGAAGTGGCGCTGGCCACCGAGCCACATTTCGTTCACTGCCAGTTCAAGCGGGAAAGTGCTGCCATCCTTGCGTTGACCTGTCACCTCGCGTTGCACCTCACTTGTGGCCCGGTAACGATCGAGGTAACCATCGTGCTGACTGTGATAGGGCTCGGGCATGAGCATCTTGATATTTTGTCCGATGATCTCGGCAGCGGCATAGCCGAAAAGATGCTCGACAGCCCGGTTCACTGTTGCGACCATGCCGCGCTCAGTGATGGTGATAATGCCATCCGCCACGGTATTAATGATTGTCTCGATGCGCGTAGCACTGTCGCGCAGGGCTGCCTGTACTGCGTATTCCTCAGTCACATCATGGAACACCAACACGATTCCAATGAAACAGCCGTCACGATTACGGATCGGCGCGCAACTGTCAGTGATGGGATACTCGTGACCGCCTCGCGCAATCAGCGTCTTATGGATTGTCAAGTTTTGAATTTTTTCTTGAGCAAGCAAATCCAAAATCGGAGTGGTCATGCGCTCACGCGTCTCTAGATTGATGAGGTGTAAGACTTCATTCACACAATGCCCAACGGCTTCCTCCTGCGTCCAGCCAGTGAGCTGCTCGGCGACGTAATTCATGCGTGTCACCCGACCATCGACATCGGTGGACAGCACTGCATCACCGATGGAATTGAGTGTGACAGCGATATTTTCTTCCTTGAGATGCAAGGCGGAAAGGGCAACCCCCAGTTCGTCCGTGCGCTCCATTACACGCGCTTCCAAATCCGTATTGAGCTTGAGAACTTCCGATTCCGCCCATTCGCGCTCGTGAATTTCTTCCAGCAACCGCTTATTGGTAACGTCAAGTTCTTGTGTGCGCTGTTCAACTCGTTGCTCGAGCGTGCCATATAGGGATTGCAGATTTTCGGTCATGCGATTGAAGGCGCGCCCCAACAAGCCGATTTCATCGGCATCGTGTTCATTTACACGACGTGTCAGATTTCCCTGCGCCACATCTTCCGTGCCGATCACCAATTCCTGGAGCGGAGCCACTAACTTCCTTCCGAAATAGATCGCAGCCATAGACGCGAACAGTATTTCCAGCAACAATACCAAGAGGGAGTAAACGCGTTGTTGATACAGGGTCGCGAAAGCCTCATCCACATCCATCTTGACCACCATCCCCCAATTCAGCTCCGGCAGGTAGCGCCACGCGGCCACCACTAGCTTGCCATTATAATCCGTTCTCACTCCTGCCCCCTTTATGCCGATAGTCGCGTCTAACATCGGGGGCCTCTTGAGTTTTTGTTGCTGATTCAATTGAAATTTCATCGCGCCATCGGGCATGTTCCTGGTCGGCAGAGTAAACAGCGCGACGTCCCCATTCTGCTGGGCAAACATCGTCTCGCCACTCACCCCCAAGCCGACCGTATCGTTCGCCACTTGGTAAAACGGTTCGTTGCCAAGCTGCACCGCGATTATCCCTTTGAACTGCCCATTAAACATGATGGGTGCGGCGATGAATATCGCCGGCCTCTGCGATGGCGCGTAATACTCATAATCGGAGATCATCGGCTCCAGCGTCGCGCGCACGGCGCGGAACATTTGTGCCAATTTCGTATCACGATAAGGACCGTCCAGCAAGTTGGTGGCAAAGTCGGCCTCATGCTTCTGGGTATAGACGATATCACCCTGCGGGGTGATCAAGAGCATGTCATAAAGCAACTCCAGCTCTTTTATATAACGATCAAAATGCTGGTGTACGCGCGCAGATTCACTGGTATATTCCGCCGTGGCGGACAGAGTCCGAGAATATGATCTTGATAGATGTTCCATCTCTTCTATCATCCGAGGATCGAGCGCCAGATGTTGCACATTCAGCATCCGCTCCGCCAGGTAAGTTTTAATCTCTATTGCCTTCTTGTCTGTCACAGCGGATATCTTGTTCAGCACCTCTGTCTGTAACAGCATTTCGTTCTGTTGCAAGTTGAAATAGCTTGACACCGCCAGCGGTATTACGGCCACCACCAGGAACAGCAACAACAGCCGCCTGGAAATCTTCATGGCACGCCTCCCGCCATCGCGGCCTGCTCGGAATGCGAAATGAAGAACGGGAACGGCGCGGGCACTATGCTGCCCCCGGTGTGCCAGACGATATCGAACTGACCGTCGGTACGCGCACGACCGATGCGCACCAGTTTCCACAGATGCCCCGTATTACTATCCACTGCCACGACGCCTTCCGGCGCATTCAACGTCTGCTGCGCCAAGATAGCCTTGACGACAGACATGTCCAATGTTCCCGCCTGGCGCATGGCGTTCACCCACAGCCTTACCCCGATGTAAGCCGCCTCCATCGGATCATCCAGCACTCGCTCCTGGCCGAAGCGGTGGCGAAAGCGTTCAATGAAAGCGCGGTTCTCTTTGCTAGGTATACTCTGGAAGTAATTCCATGCTGCATAATGCCCCGCCATCAGCTCCGGCCCCATCGCTTTCAGTTCTACCTCAGCGATGCTGGTGGAGAACACCGGAATGTCTTCGGCGCGGATACCTGCCTGGCGCAGCGCGTGGAAAAAATACCGGTTGCTGTCACCGTTCAGTGTGTTCACCACGAAATCGGGGCGGTGTGCCGCGATCTCGCGCACAAACAAGTCCAGGTTCTGTTCTCCCAGTGGCGCGTAGCGTTCCGCCACCAGATCTCCGCCCTGAGCAAACAACAATTTTTTGATGATTTGATTTGCGATGCGCGGAAACACATAATCAGAACCGATCAGGTAGGCGCGCTTGCCGCGTTGCTGCAACGCCCAGGACACCATCGGCATGATCTGCTGGTTGGGCGTGGCACCGGTGTAGAGGATGTCCGGTGATTGCTCAAACCCTTCGTGCTGCACAGGATAGACCAGCAAATGATGATGCTTTTCAACGACGGTTTTGACCGCTTTGCGGCAAGTGGATGTCCAGCAGCCGAACAGCGCCTGCACCCCGTCCTGCGTAATCAGTTTCTCGGCCTGTTGTGCGCAATACGCCGCATCCGAACGGCAATCAGTAACGATCATCTCGATCTGCGCACCGTTCACCCCGCCCGACTGATTCGCCTCTTCTACCGCCAGCCGCACCGCATCCACCAGTGGGGCTTCGCTCACCGCCATCGTGCCGCTAAGTGAATGCAGCACGCCAATTTTTATGCTCTGCTTGACGCTGTTATATTGGCTATATATCAATACGACGAATAGAAAAATCACCATCGCAATGACAAGAAGCAGAATTTTTTTACCACCAAGCAAATTTTTCATTATCTGACCTGATTCGTATCGACTACTGCCACGGCAATCTGATGGTGCAAATAGTACAATTTCAAACTGGCATTAAAATCGTCAAATATCTAACTGCAATTTTTCAGAAATATTTAATAAATATGGCAACTAAAGCGACGAACAGGCCATGTGGTTAGTATTTCAATACATAAATGTACCACAATTGCATCCAAAGTTATGCCTGAATATAGGCCATATATACCCGCTAATTTCGCTAATCCAGGTTGATGTGTGCGAATGCGGTCACGGAGCGAGCGAGCAAATTTAGCCTGAATTTTGCATAGATTAAGGGTGAAAACAAAGTAACTATGAGCGTTTCGTGGTGACATCGATGCGCGGCTAATCAGCACGCACTCTCTACTGCATCTGTCCAGTGCTTGCCCGGTTAAAGCGTTGCTGGCGCAGGTCTGTCAGTGCCTCTATCCAGCAAACAGCAGGATGCGCGCCATGCTGGCTTCCCCATGCCACGGCACGTTTGGCTCACGAGACGATGCCACCCACCCTTTTGTATAACCACTTCACGCTTCACCCTGCCAGTAGGGGTTGGGGGGCGACTGAAAATCAAAAAAATCGCATCAAGACCGAGGCAAATGTTCTGCGGAAAGTTTATGCAATATGCAGGTTAGTAAAGTCAAAGTTTTGAGGCTAACCCAGTTTCAGTACCTGTCGGAAGTGGAAATTTCCGGCTTCACAAGTATCGAAATCTGTGGAATTATTAATATAAGGAAACAAGTAAGACGACTTGCTTCATTTGTGATTTGATATCGTATGTGCAATTATTCGTTTCTTAAATAATGCAATGAAAATAAAAACAAAACCTTTTTCCTCGAAGCGTTATTCGACGATGTCTATTTTTTAGGAACTCTTGAGCATTCCAAGACTGTGATGAAGATACTGGATCACCTCATCGTTTTTTCTCTGGATCGTCAGCGTTACGCCCTACCATTGCACATGATAGACAGGGTGGTGCGCATGGTAGCTATTACCCCTTTGCCCAAAGCGCCGGACATCGTTCTTGGTGTGGTCAATTTCCAAGGGCAAGTCATCCCGCTCATCAATATGCGCCAGCGTTTCAACTTGCCGAAAAAGGAGATTGCACTGAGTGACCAACTGGTTGTCGCGCACACCTCGCGGCGGCCTGTAGCGCTAGTGGCGGACGCTGTACATGATGTCATCGCCAGTTCCGCGCTGAATCTAATCGACACAGAGCAAGTCCTCCCCGGTGTTGAATATGTGGAAGGGGTGATAAAGCTGGAAGACGGATTGATTCTCATCCACGACCTGGACAAATTTCTTTCGCTGGAAGAAGAAAGTTCTCTGAGTCTGGCACTGGAAACCCCCTGAGGCAAGGCATGCGCCCCACACTTTCCTCAACATTGTTGTCACGACTGAGCGAATTTGTCGCCACACAGACGGGTTTGAACTTTCCGCAAGAGCGCTGGGGAGATCTTGAGCGGGGAATCGCAGCGGCGGCGCCGGACTTCAATTTTCCGGATAGGGAATCATGTGCGAACTGGCTGTTGTCAGCCCCGTTGACTCGCCATATGAAAGAAATTCTTGCCACCCATCTGAGCGTTGGAGAAACCTATTTCTTCAGGGAAAAGCAGAATTTGGGGATTCTGGAAGAACAAATTTTGCCTCAGCTGTTGCAGGCACGCCGCCAGAATGAACAGCGTCGTTTGCGTATCTGGAGTGCGGGCTGCTGCACGGGTGAAGAAGCCTATACCATCGCGATAATGCTCGACAAACTCATTCCTGATCTGAAGGAATGGCACATCACCATTCTGGCGACGGACTTCAATCCGAAATTTCTGCGCAAGGCGGCACTGGGCGTTTATGGCGAATGGTCGTTTCGCGATGCGCCCGACTGGCTCCGCGAACGTTATTTCACCAAGGGGGCGGATGGGCGTCTGGAAATACTTCCGCGTATCAGAAAAATGGTGACATTTTCCTATCTGAATTTTGCCGAAGATGTGTATCCATCGCTGTCGAACAACACCGGCGCGATGGACGTGATCTTTTGCCGCAATGTCCTGATGTATTTCACCGCGCAGCGGGCAAAACAGGTTGCCGACAATTTTTACCGCGCGCTGATTGACGGGGGATGGATAATTGTTAGTCCAACGGAAGCCTCGAACAGATTGCTTTCCTCGTTCGTGCCGGTCGAATTTCCGGGGGTAGTGCTGTACCGTAAGATGGTAAATGCCGGATCGCAGTCGTTCGTTATGCCAATTCCGGATAGAAACGTGCAGAATTGTCGCCTTCCTCTTCAAGGGGCAGTGAATCAACCCATCCCCTCCCCAACCCTCCCCTTGAAGGGGAGGGAGCGATCTTCCCTTCCCCTTCAGGGGGAAGGTTGGGATGGGGGTGGGTTCGAGGGGGATGGGTTGACTCCCCTCCCCTTGAAGGGAAGGGAATTGTTGCCAGATTTAACTGGAAATGGAGTTAGCGGGCATTCGGTTCCGCACGACTTAGCCTCTTCGGCTGCGAATCTTCCGGACGTGCTGGTCGACCAGGCATCAGCCCCTCAGGCGGATGAGTGCGCGCGTAACTGCGCCAACCAGGGCAGGTTGGACGAGGCGCTGGAATGGTGCGAAAAGGCGATCGCCGTCGATAAAATGAACCCGTCACACCATTTTCTGCTGGCCACTATTTTGCAGGAGCAGGGACAGCACGATTTTGCCATCCGCTCGTTGATGCGTGCGCTCTATCTCGATTCCGATTTTGTGCTGGCTCATTTTGCGCTGGGGAACCTGCATCAGTCGCAGGGACGCTACCGGGAAGCGCAGCGCCATTTCGGAAATGTGTTGCTGCTGTTGCGCAATCACCCGCCGGACGAAACGCTACCGGAAGCAGATGGGCTGACTGCCGGACGGCTGGCAGAGATCGTCACGTCCCTGCTGGCAAGTTTGCCGCAACCTGCGGCATCAGGTTTGAGGTAAATGCAGCCATGAGCACAACGCGAAAAAACAATAAACCAACCGACTGGCGCGAGATTGAGCGACGTCTGGAAGCAGCGCGCATTGCAACCGAGCATATCTGGGCGCCAACTGCCGAAGATACCCAACGGATATTGAAAGAAAGGGCGCAGACACTCGCCCGGGAGGCCGTGTCTGCGGAGACCGCCGACGCAAGCATCGAAGTCATTGAGTTTCTCCTTGCGCATGAGCGGTATGCCATCGCATCAGAGTACGTACGTGAAGTCTATCCGCTCGAAGAACTGACACCGCTACCCTGCACACCGACCTTCGTGCTCGGCATCGTCAATCTGCGCGGCGAGATACTCTCGGTTATCGACATTAAAAAGTTTTTCGATCTGCCCGAAAAAGGGCTGACTAATCTCAACAAGGTGATCGTGCTCGAATCTGCAGACATGATGTTTGGCATTCTGGCTGATGCCATCAGCGGCGTGCGCCATATTCAGCGCGCCGGAATGCAGCCGTCCCTGCCCACGCTGACAGGCATCCGCGAGGACTATCTGCTGGGAGTAACTGCGGAGCGCGTGGTTATACTCGATGCTGAAAAACTTTTGAATGATGAGAAACTAATCGTGAATGAACAGGCGTAGGACGCAAGCTCCCTCCCCTTCAAGGGGAGGGCTGGGGTGGGGATGGGGTGAATTGTGGCGAAAGAACTCATCCCCATCATCGAACCCACCCCCATTCTAATTGCACCCTCGCTTCGCTCTCCCCCTCTGAAGGGGAAGGAACGGTGCGGTAACTACGAAACTGGTTAAGGTCATCCCGGTTCGGATTTGACAGAACAACAAGGAGAATAAAAATGAAATGGTTCCTGAATTTATCTACGCGCAACAAACTCTTTCTCGGCTTTGGGCTGATAATAGCCTTCCTTGCGACCGTGATTGTGATTGCGTACCAGGGTATTGCAACGATTCAGGCCGCGCAGCAAAAACTATATCAGGAGGAATTTGCCAACGCCGTGGATATGATGACCCTACGGTCGAACGAAAATGGGGTGCGGGCGTCGCTACTCAGCATGCTGTTGGTATCGAAGCGATCAGATCAAGAAATCTGGCATAAAAATATCAAGGAGCGCAGCAAGGAAATCTCCGGAATCGCGCAACGTCTGCTTGAACGCAACCGCAATAACTCGCTTCTGTACACCAAACTGGAAGAAGTCAGGACAATCCGTGAGGCTTTTGCGCAGACGCGCAATGACCAGGTCATCCCGCTGATCTATGCCGGGAAGGCGGAACAGGCCAAGACGATTTTGCTGGGCATACAAGACGAGCGCTACCTGAAAATACGCGCCATTTCCCAAGAGCTGAGCAATGCGGCAGTAGAAAAGGCGCATGCCGCCGTGGTGGAATCCGAGCTGGCAGCAGAGCGCACGCAACGCCTGTTCGTCATGGTTGGTGTTGCGGCAATGTTGCTGGCAGTGGCCATGGCGCTGCTGATCAGCCGGATCATCGCAATACCGCTCCAGATGATCTCGGGCATCGCCGGGAAAGTCGCTTCCGGTGATCTTACAGTCAGCATTCCTGCTGGACATCGCACCGACGAAATCGGGGAGCTGCTGCGCGCATTCGGCGCGATGCTCGAAGGGCTGCGGAAATTGATGCGCGAGATCAACGAAGGTGTCGGTGTGCTCGCCTCATCCTCCAGCGAAATCCTTGCCACGACGACACAGGTTGCCGCGGTGCCGCCGAGACGGCGGCTGCGGTGAGCGAGACCACAGCGACGGTGGAAGAAGTGAAACAGACGGCGCAGCTGGCGAGCCAGAAGGCGCGCACTGTTTCGGACAGCGCCCAGAAAGCCTCGCAGGTATCGCAGAGCGGACGCAAATCGGTGGAAGAATCGATGCAGGGTATGCAACGCATCCAGGAACAGATGGAATCCATCGCCGAGAGCATCGTGCGGCTGTCCGAACAAAGCCAGACCATCGGCGAAATCATCGCCACTGTCAACGACCTGGCCGAACAATCCAACCTGCTGGCGGTGAATGCCGCGATCGAAGCGGCCAAGGCCGGCGAGCAGGGCAAAGGTTTCGCGGTCGTGGCGCAGGAGGTCAAGAGCCTGGCGGAACAATCCAAACAGGCGACCGCCCAGGTGCGCACGATACTCGGCGACATCCAGAAGGCGACCGGCACCGCCGTGCTGGCCACGGAGCAGGGCAACAAGGCGGTGCAGGACGGGGTGAAACAGACCGGCGAGACCGGCGAAGCCATTCGCCTGCTGGCGGACAGCGTCAACGAAGCGGCACAGGCGGCCACGCAGATTGCGGCCTCGAGCCAGCAGCAGATGGTGGGCATGGACCAGGTGGCACAGGCGATGGAGAACATCAAACAGGCCAGCGTGCAGAACGTCGCCGGCACCAGACAGGCGGAGGTCGCGGCGCAGGGCCTGCATGAACTGGGACAGAAGCTGCAACAGCTGGCGGCGCAGTACAAGGTTTAGGGCGTTGGTGTTTTCTAAAATGCCATATAAAAAATTTCGTCATACAAAACACGACCCTCCCCCCACCCTAACACTCCTCCTGAAAGGGAGGGAATATAGTCCCTCCTCCTTCAAGGAAGAGAGCGCAGCAAAGGGGCAATTAGGAGGGGGATGGGGTAAATGTTGGAGACATGATTAACGGTATTTCAAAAATTTCCATTTCCCTTGGCGAATTTCAAGGCGAACAACAAGGAGGATGCATCATGACCATCGGCAGAAAAATCATCGGCGGCTACATCATCGTGCTGGCACTGCTGGTGCTGGTAACAGGCATCGCTTTTTATGCGCTCGCAAGGATTCAAACGACCTACGACAGCTTTATCGACGTGAACGTGCAACAGGTCGAGGGCACTGGCAAGCTGCGCTTTGAGCTGAACGACCAGATCGCCAATTACCGGGGTATTCTGCTCTATCCCGATTCTCAGAAAAGTTACCTGAATGGATTGCAGGACAACCGGCGCCGCTTCAGCCAGATCACCGGAACAATGCGCGAGCTTGTCCGTAGCGACGAAGGACGCGGCATACTGGAGGAGATCGCAGCCTTGCAGGCGAAGAATGAGCAGGCTCAGGATCGGATCATTGAACTGGCGCAGCGAGGAAAACGCGCGGACGCGCTGACGCTTGGGATCAAGGAAGTATTACCAATCAATACAGCTCTGCTCGACGAGGCGGGGCGCTTCCGTGAACTGCAAGTGAAGCGGATGGTGGAAGGCCGCGCCGATCTGGCTGCGACGGTCAACTTTCTCACGTTGGTGATATGGGGTGCTTCGATTCTCGCCCTTATCGTCGGCCTGACTAGCGGGATCTATCTCAGTCGTTCCATCACCCGGCAGTTGCGCGAAAGCGTTAGTCAATTATCTACTTCTTCTGCTGAGATCATGGCCACGACGACGCAGGTTGCCGCTGGTGCCGCCGAGACGGCTGCATCGGTGAGCGAGACCACAGCGACGGTGGAAGAAGTGAAACAGACGGCGCAGCTGGCGAGCCATAAGGCGCGCACTGTTTCGGACAGCGCGCAGAGAGCCTCGAAGGTATCGCAGAGCGGGCGCAAATCGGTGGAAGAATCGATGCAGGGAATACAGCTTATCCAGGAACAAATGGAATCCATCGCTGAGAGCATCGTGCGGCTGTCCGAGCAAAGCCATTCCATCGGCGAAATCATCGCCACAGTCAACGACCTGGCCGAACAATCCAACCTGCTTGCGGTGAATGCCGCGATTGAAGCGGCCAAGGCCGGCGATCAGGGCAAAGGTTTCGCGGTCGTGGCGCAAGAGGTCAAGAGCCTGGCGGAACAATCAAAACAGGCGACCACCCAGGTGCGCACTATACTCGGCGATATCCAGAAGGCGACCGGCACCGCCGTGCTGGCCACGGAGCAGGGCAACAAGGCGGTGCAGGACGGGGTGAAACAGACCGGCGAGACCGGCGAAGCCATTCGCCTGCTGGCGGACAGCGTCAACGAAGCAGCACAGGCGGCCACGCAGATTGCGGCCTCGAGCCAGCAGCAGATGGTGGGCATGGACCAGGTGGCACAGGCGATGGAGAACATCAAACAGGCCAGCGTGCAGAACGTCGCCGGCACCAAACAGGCGGAGGTCGCGGCGCAGAGCCTGCATGAACTGGGACGGAAACTGAGTGAGATGATAGGGGGTAAGGCATCATGAGTATTTCATCGCCACATGGCGCTACACAGATTCGTTTTGGATAATTGAAAATCGTTGAGATGCCGTTAATCATGCTTCCAATATTTACCCCCATCCCCCTCCTAACCTCCCCCTTGAAGGGGGAGGAACCTTGCTCTTTCCCCTTCAAGGGAGAGGAACCTTGCTCTTTCCCCTTGAAGGGAGAGGAACCTTGCTCCTTCCCCTTGAAGGGGGGAGGAACCTTGCCCCCTCCCCTTCAAGCGAGAGGAACTCTGCCCCCTCCCCTTCAAGGGGAGGGTTGGGGTGGGGATGGGGTCGATAGATGTCCCTCACATTCGCCCCTCACCTTCTATGGAAGGGATGGGGTTCGTAATGCAGGATAGAGATGGAGGTAAACAGTGAAAGGTCAGACAAATAATTTTGTGTTGAGCCGGCTGCAAAGAACACTTTGGCGCAATATGACGGATGCTGAACAGGCGCTTTGGAAACGGCTGCGAGGATGTCTGATCAAAGGCCGCAAATTCAGACGCCAGCATCTGTTCGGAGATTTCACTCTGGATTTTGTTTGTCTGGAAGCGAAGCTTGTTGTTGAGATCGATGGCGGACAGCATAACGGATCGACGCAGGATCTGGTTCGCGATCAGATCATGGAAAGTGCGGGTTTTCGAGTCATGCGGTTCTGGAATAATCAGGTTTTGAGTGAGATAAAATCGGTTGTCGAAGCGGTCTGGTTGGCACTGGAACCCCACCCCCATCCTAACCTTCCCCCTGAAGGGGAAGGGACAATCGCTCTTCCCCTTGAAGGAGCGGGGGTAAACGTGGGCGGCATTCATCGACCCCATCCCCATCGACCCCATCCCCACCGAACCCACCCCCACCGAACCCACCCCCACCCCAACCCTCCCCTTGAAGGGGAGGGGGCAAACGCGGAATGACATTATGGCCAACAAAAACGATGAATTCCTGAAAAGACTGCTGGCGACCTTCCGGATCGAGGCGGACGAACATCTCAAGGCGATGTCGGCGGGGCTGATCGAACTGGAAAAAAATCCGGCGGCAGACCGGCAGGCGGAAATCATCGAAATTGTGTTTCGCGAGGCGCACAGCCTCAAGGGCGCCGCGCGGGCAGTGAACCTCAAGGAAGTCGAGTCGGTCTGCCACCCGCTGGAAAGTGTGCTTGCGGTCTTGAAGAACAAACAACTTGCCATTTCCCAGCCGTTATTTGACCTCCTCTACCAGACCATCGATGCTCTCGACAGTCTGCTTGCGTCCGGCGGCACGGGCACGGCCGGGTCACACCAGACTAAACCTGCGCTGCTGATTAGACAACTCGATGATGCCTTGCAGGGACGGTTCGCGCCAATGGATATGACGCAACCCGTGTTGTCGCCGCAACAGACACCACCCGGACATGTTCCCGAACAGCCTCCGGTTGAAACGACTGAGCCGGTTACCATTGCTGCGCCGTCTCCTGCTCCCAGCCTTGCGTCCGAAACGGTCAGGGTTTCCACGCAAAAGCTGGATGCGGTGATGCGACAGGTCGAGGAACTGCTGTCGCCGCAGCTGGCTGCAGCGCAACGTGCCAGTGAGTTACGCGAGGTTGCGGCTTCTTTTGCATCCTGGAAAAAGCAGCGGGCAAAAGTGCGGCCCGTGCTGCGGCTGATCGAGCGTTATGTCGAAGGGGGCGCCAAGGGTAACGGTGCCGGACTGCCAAAATTCCCGGCACAGGAGCTGCCGAAATTACTGGAACATCTGGAGTCCGAGCAGCAGTTCATGAAAACGCTGGAAGAACGGTTGCTGCGCTTAAGCAAGTTCGCCGCGCATGATCGGCGCGCATTGGCAGGCATGAGCGATAGCCTGCTGCATGACGTGAAAGAGATGCACCTTATGCCGTTTTCCTCGCTGCTCGAAATTTATCCGCGTTTCTCCCGCGAGCTTGCCCGCGATCAGGGCAAACAAGTGGAGCTGATGATACAGGGCGGCGAAATTGAAATCGACCGGCATATTCTGGAAGAGATCAAGGATCCGCTGATGCACCTGCTGCGGAATTGCATCGATCACGGTATCGAACAACCTGCCATTCGGCAGAAAAATGGCAAGCCGGTTTGCGGAACCATAAAGATCGCCATTGCGCAAAAAGACGGCGGAAAAATCGAAATCATGATTGCCGACGACGGAGCAGGCATCGATGCTGAAAAGGTAAAAGCGACATCACGCAGGCTTGATCTTGTTTCTGCCGAGGAGGCTGAAAAACTGAATGAGCAGGAGGCGCAGGCACTCATATTTCTTTCAGGCATTTCCACTAGCCCGATCATCACGGACCTTTCGGGACGCGGGCTCGGGCTTGCTATCGTGCGGGAAAAAATCGAGAAGCTGGGCGGAGTCGTCGCGCTTGAGTCCCGTCAGGATGGCGGAACCACTTTCCGTATTTCGCTGCCGCTGATGCTGGCCACTTTTCGCGGTGTGCTGGTTCGCGCCGGCGAACATTATTTCATCATTCCCGCACTCAGCGTCGAGCGGGTGGCGCGGGTGGAACAGCAGGACATCAGGACAGTGGAAAACCGCGCAACGATTTCGCTCGACGGTCAGATCGTTGCGCTGGCTGGTCTCGGCGATGTGCTGGAACTGCCGCGTCAATGTTCAACGGTTAACACTTCGGCACCGGTCTCGCTGGTTATTCTCGGCACAGGTCGCCAGCGTGTCGCGTTTCAAGTGGAAGAAATTCTCGGCGAGCAGGAAGTGCTGGTCAAGACACTGGGTAAGCAGCTCGCGCGCGTGCGCAACATCGCCGGCGCGAGCGTGCTGGGAACCGGCCAGGTGGTCGCTGTGCTCAATGTGCCCGATCTGCTGAAATCTGCCGTGAAGCGTGTGTCGGCACCACTCGAATCCGATGCCGCAGAAAAACCAGGAGAGGCGGCAAGGCGATCCATCCTGGTGGTTGAAGACTCGATCACATCGAGAGCGCTGCTCAAGAACATTCTGGAATCGGCGGGTTATCTTGTCACGACCGCAGTTGATGGGGTGGATGCCTACACGACACTCAAGACTGGGACATTCGATCTGATCGTGTCGGATGTGGAAATGCCGCGTATGGATGGTTTCGACCTGACCACAAAAGTGCGTGCGGACAAACAGCTCGACGCGCTGCCGGTCGTGCTGGTAACATCGCTGGAATCGCGCGAACACCGCGAGCGCGGCATCGACGTTGGCGCCAGTGCTTATATCGTAAAAAGCAGTTTCGATCAGAGTAATCTGCTGGAAGTTGTCCGGCGGCTGATTTGAGTGAGTACGACAATCCCGTCCCGGAATTGCACAAGGAGGCAACGAAGTTGATCAAAGTTCTGGTAGTGGAAGACTCACCGGTGGTGCGCGAGCTTCTGGTTTACCTGCTCGGCAGAGATCCCGATATAAGAGTGGTTGGCACGGCGAACAACGGCGAGGAAGCGATTGAGGCCGTGAAACGCTATCGCCCCGATGTGATCACGATGGACGTCCATATGCCGAAGATGGACGGGCTGGAAGCGACACGCCGTATCATGGAAACGGAACCGGTACCCATCGTGATCGTGAGCGGGAGTTTTGATCCGCACGAAAATACCAAGACGTTCCGCGCGATGGAAGCGGGGGCTCTGACGGTGCTGCGCCGACCTGCCGGTATCGGCCACCCGGATTATGAGAGCAACGCAAAAGAACTGTTGCAAACGGTGAAGCTGATGTCGGAAGTGAAGGTGGTGCGGCGCTGGAAAAAAACACGGCTCGAATCAACCCTGCCATCGGCGGTAAAACCACTGGTGGAAAAAGTGGCGAAAGTCCCGGCAAAAATAAAAGTGATCGCGCTGGGTGCCTCGACCGGCGGGCCGCCCGTGCTGCAGACGATACTGGCGATGTTGCCCAAGGATTTTCCGGTGCCAGTATTGATCGTCCAGCACATGGCATCCGGGTTTATCACCTCCTTCATCGAATGGCTGGCGCAGTCATCCGGTCTGCCTGTACATTTGGCCAGCCAGGGCGAACTTATGCTGCCCGGCCACGTCTACGTCGCGCCAGACGAACGCCAGATGAAGGTGGATCATGGCAAAAAAATTGTTCTGACCCAGGACGCGCCGGAAAACGGGCTGCGTCCCTCGGTTTCCTATCTGTTCCGTTCGCTTGCAACAGTGTATGGCAGTAATGCTGTCGCTGGGCTGCTCACCGGCATGGGTCGCGATGGTGCCGAAGAATTGCGATTGTTGAAGGAAAAAGGGGCGGTTACTATTGCTCAGGACAAGGAGAGTTCCGTGGTGCATGGCATGCCGGGCGAGGCGATCAAGCTGGATGCGGCAACGTATATTCTGGCGCCGGACAAGATTGCAGCAGTGTTAGTGTCTTTGGTAAACAGCAAAAACAACAAAGAGAGCCGGTGATGAAATCCAAAACAAACAAGAACAGCAGCATCAACATTCTCATCGCCGAGGACAGCCGCACCCAGGCCGACCAGCTTGCTTTTTTGCTCGAGCAGCACGGTTACCAGGTGACCGTTGCGGCCAACGGCAAGCTGGCGCTGGAGGCGGCGCAGGCGCAAAAATATACCCTGATCATCAGCGATGTGATGATGCCGGAAATGGATGGCTATGAACTGTGCAAGGCGATTAAATTCGACGAAAAATTGCAGGATATCCCGGTCATCCTGGTCACCACGCTTAACGATTCGCAGGACGTGATTCGCGGGCTGGAATGCGGCGCTGACAATTTCATCCGCAAACCCTATAACGAGGTCTACCTGCTGTCGCGCATCAATTATCTATTGATGAACCTTGATATGCGCAGGGAACACAAGATGCAGTTGGGAGTGCAAATCAATCTTGGCGGCAAGAAATACTTTATCAATTCGGAACGGCAGCAGATTCTCGATCTGTTGATTTCGACTTATGAGCAGGCGGTTCACCTCAACATAGAGCTAAATCAGCGCGAAATCGAACTGGAGTCATCCAACCAGGTACTGAATGGTTTGTTCAACATCGCGGCAGGTCTTAATAACGCGATGACGCAACATGAAGTGGCGGAAATGGCTCTTGAGCGTGCATTGGAACTACCCGGCGTGCAGAGCGGCTGGATTTGCATGCGCGATGGCGAGTCCGGCTTTGAGGTCGTTGCCACGCGCAACTTGCCCCCGGCGTTATCGGTTCCTGGCGCGCTGGATGGTGACTGCAAGTGCCGCAAGCAGCTTCTCTCCAACGAGTCTGATTCGGCGTGCAACATCGTCCATTGCGAGCGGATCGCAAAGCTTGAAGGTAAGGGCGACACGGGCGGATTAAGGTGCCACGCTACCGTGCCACTGTGGCTTGATGGGCACACGGTGGGACTGATGAATCTGGTCGGGCCGAATGAAGGTTTGTTTGGCGAAGCGGCGTTGAAGATGCTGCACGGCGTCGGAAATCAGGTAGCGGTGGCTATGGAACGCGCCAGGCTGCACGAAAACCTCGAATACCTGGTCGAACAGAGAACCGAAGCGTTGAACTTGGAAATTGCCGAACGCAAATGCATCCAGGAAGAACAGGCTCGGCTGGTGGCGATCATCGAGGCGACACCCGACATGGTGGCTACCGGTGGCCTTGACGGCCGCGCCATTTATTTCAACCCTGCGGGCCGGCGCATGCTCGGGTTCGAGCCGGGGGCGGATCCGTCGGCGGTACGTTTTCTCGACACCCATCCGGAGTGGGCGGCGAAGCTGGTGGCGGAAACGGGCATTCCCCACGCCATCGAGCACGGAACCTGGAGTGAAGAAACCGCCTTCCTGCGACAGGACGGGAAGGAGATGCCAGTGTTGCAGGTCATCATCGCGCACAAGCGGCCAGACGGATCGGTGGAGTACCTGTCCACCATCGCGCGCGACATCACCAAGCAGAAGGAAAACGAAGCCAGGATCATGCGGCTTAACCGGATTTACAGCGTGCTCAGCGGCATCAACACCACCATCGTGCGTGTTCGTGAGGAGGATGAACTGTTCAGGGAAGCATGCCTCATCGCGGTGGAGCATGGCGGATTTATTTTCGCGTGGATCGGCAAGTTTGATGCAGACAGCCAGCAGGTGACACCGGTCGCCCAGGCAGGCCGCGACGATGGTTATCTGGCGCAGATCAATTTGACCGCGCGTGATGAAGCACCGGGAAATTGTGCGTTAACTGCACAGGCGTTGACCGAGATGAAGCCTGTGGTTTGCAACGACATCGCCAGCGACGAGCGCATGGCAGCCTGGCGCAACGAGGCGTTGAGCCGTGGTTATCGCTCCGTGACAGTGTTTCCCCTCATGCTGGAAAACAGGCCGGTTGGCGTGTTCGTGCTCTACGCGGCGGAAACGGGTGTTTTCGATGACGATGAGATGAAGCTGCTGGTCGAGATATCCGGAGACATCAGTTTCGCGCTGGAAACTTTTCGTCTTGAAGTCCAACGCAAACAAGCGGAATCCGGACTTGCCGAGCAGTTAGAGGAACTGCGCCGTTGGCATGCTGCCACGCTGGGACGAGAGATGCGTACCATTGAACTCAAACGCGAGGTGAACGAACTGCTAAGTCAGGCCGGACAACCGCCGCGCTATACCAGTACGGAATGAACCGAATGCAGAATGAGGAGTTCGGAATATAAAACAAATCGAGTGCGGAATTTCACTCCCCATTCCCTAATCTGCATTCGACTGTGGTGATCACAATATGAAAAACTGGAAATTAACGGCGCTATTGAACTTCCCTCTTGGGATAGTGATCGTGGTGGGTGCGGTTGTGCTGGGCGTTGAGCTTTTGTTCATGGTGCTACTCCATAAGTTCCTTATGGTGCAGTTTGAATTTTCGGATAGCGCTTGGAATGTCATCGATGCCGTCACGCTTGCTGCAGTCGTTTCTCCAGTGCTCTATTTCGCCTTACGGAAAATGCAGGCGAGTCAGGAATTGTTACGCGGACGGGAGTTGCAACTTCAGACGATTATCGAAAATCTCACCGAGGGTTTGGCTGTTTTCGATCCCGATGGCCAGTTGCTGCATTTTAATCGTGTCGCGCTGGATTTGCATGGGTTTGCCACGCTGGATGAATGCCGCCAACGTCTGAGCCAGTTCGCCGACAGGTTTGAACTTTCGGCCATGGACGGCACAGTATGGCCCGTGGAGCTATGGCCGCTAGCACGCATCCTGCACGGCGAGAGTCTGAGCGGCCTGGAGGTACGCTTCAAGCACATCCAGTTCGGCTGGCAGCGGGTATACAGCTACAGCGGCACACTCGTCCGCGATGCCGGCGGCCAGCTGCTGATGGCAGTAGTCACCATCAGCGACATCACCGAGAACAAACGGATGGAGAGTGAGCTGCGGGAAAGCGAAACACGCTACAGGTGCATCACCGAGAAACTCACGGATTGCCAATATGCGGTGCGCATCGAAAACGGCCGCGCCGTGGAGACCGTACAAAACCCGACCTGCTTGGCGGTGACGGGGTATACGGCGGAAGAGCATGCCGCCAACTCCCATTTCCTGATGCAGATGGTCGTGCATGAGGATCGCGAACGGGTTATGAATCACGTGAATCAGATTCTGACCGGGGATGATGTTTCGTCCATTGAATATCGCATCACACGAAAAAACGGGGAGATTCGTTGGATAAACGACACGACCATCCAGTTTAGAGACACCTCCGACAAACTCCTGTCCTACCACAGTATGATCAAGGACATCACCGAGTTCAAACAGAGCGAGAATAAGATGCAGGAGATGCTCAAGGCTGCCAACCAATCGCGCCAGGTAATGCTGGGCGTGATTGAAGACCAGCAGCGAGCCGAGGATGCACTGCGTCATCTCAACGAAGAGCTGGAAAACAAAGTGATGGTGCGCACCACCGAACTGGAGCAGGCACGGCTTGTAGCTGAGCAGGCCAACCAGGCCAAGTCGGCCTTCCTCGCTGCGATGAGCCACGAAATCCGCACGCCGATGAACGGCGTGATCGGCATGGTCGATGTGTTGCAGCAGAGCAGCCTCAAGGTCTACCAGGTGGAAATGGTCGATCTTATACGCGAGTCGGCGTATTCACTGCTGGGTATCATCAACGACATTCTCGATTTTTCCAAGGTGGAGGCGGGCAAGATAGAGATTGAGAACGCCACCATGGCCTTGGACAATACCGTGAATGCGGTTTGCGGCATATTGGCCAATTTGGCCAGAAAACAAAATGTGGAGTTCACGCTGTTTACTGACCCTGCGATTCCCGAAGAAGTCATCGGCGATCAGTTGCGGCTGCGGCAGGTGCTGATCAATCTCCTCAGTAACGCCCTCAAGTTCTCCGGCGGGCAGGATCGGCTGGGCCATGTGTCGATGCGTGCCGAGCTGGCCGAGCTGGGGCTGGAACAGGCAATAGTGGAATTCCGGGTAGCCGATAACGGCATCGGCATGGATAACGAAACCCAGTCGAGGCTGTTCACCCCTTTTACCCAGGCGGATTCAAGCACCACCCGGCGTTTTGGCGGCACCGGGCTGGGGTTGGCTATTTCGCGCCAACTGGTCAATCTCATGGGCGGCGAAATTTCTGTGCAGAGCGAACCGGGCAAAGGTTCCCTCTTCACCGTGCGTCTGCCGTTTGCATTGGTGCCGCAAAAATTGCCTTCTGTCGCGGTACAACCCATGGTTGCAGGATTGTCCTGTCTCATGGTGGATGACCCGGATGACACGGATGACCTGATCAGCGATCTGTCCCGCTATCTTGTTTCCGGCGGGGCAATCGTCGAACGAGCCGCCAATCTGGCGGCGGCCAGGGTGCTGTTGCCCACGCTGCCTGAGGGGCAATGGATATTGATCATCGATGCCCCCGATGCGGTGCCGCCGCTGGATGAACTGCGAGCGGTCGCCAGCATCCCCCCGGTGCATGAAGCTCACTTTATTGTCATCATCAGGCGCGGTCGCCGACAGCATCCACGGGTGAAGAATAACGATCTGTTGGTGGTAGACGGCAATATTCTGACGCGGCATGAATTCCTCAAGGATGTGGCCATCGCCGCAGGGCGGGTGCAGATGGAAATCGAAGCACCGCATCAGGGCAAAAAAGAACATAATTTTATGCCCCCCTCACGAGAGTATGCACGCCAGCAAGGCCGCTTGATTCTGGTCGCCGAAGATAACGAAACCAACCAGAAAGTGATCCTGCGCCAGCTCGCATTGTTCGGCTTTGCTGCGGACGTTGCCAATAACGGCGAAGCGGCACTGGAACGCTGGCGGAGTGGCGATTATGTGCTGCTGCTCACTGACCTGCATATGCCGATCATGGACGGCTACGAACTGACCGCAGCTATTCGTGTCGCAGAACAAGGCTCATCGCGACATACGCCGATCGTGGCGCTGACTGCCAATGCCCTCAAGAGCGAGGTTGAACACTGCCGCACGGTCGGCATGGACGCTTATCTTTCTAAACCGGTGTCGCTTGCAGACCTGAAAGCGATGCTGGAAAAATGGATCCCTGCCGTTGCCGAAGCGGATTCCGCCGCTTCATCCCCTGTTAATCCTGCACCGCTTCAAGCAGCCGTAACGTCTGCACAGACTGTGCCGGTTGACGTGAACGTGCTCAAGGATCTGGTGGGCGATGATGAAGCGACCATAGTCGAACTCTTGCATAATTTCCGCGTCAGCGCGGCGAAGATAGCAGTCGAGCTGCGCACTGCCGGTGAGGCGGGTCAGGCAGCGGCCGTCGGTGCGGCAGCTCATGAGCTCAAGTCCTCGGCACGCTCGATGGGCGCGCTGGCGCTGGGTGAATTGTGTGAAGCGATGGAGCAGGCGGGCAAGTCTGGCGACACGGCAGAGCTGGCGGTGCTATTGCTCAAATTTGAGGCGGAAATAGCTTTTGTGGATGAGTATCTGGCTTTATTCCTGAAAAATTGACAGGTAAATTGGAAGTGGTTATTTCTTTGAATGCGCCATGCATAAAAAAGGTGAGTGATCATAGACGACAAAAAAGCAATCAGGATTCTGGTGCTCGATGACAAGGTGCTAAAAGCGAGGGTGTCCTGCATTTTGGGGGTGTCCGTGATTTTTTGTAAACGGAATTCGTTAATGCTGCGGCATCCGTTAAGCGCAAAAAACCTCCCGCTTCGGAGAAATTCGACCGCCTCCTATGTCTCGTTACCGCGCGACAATGCTTTGGATACGTTTTCCCAGATGATCGCTGTTCACACCCCCCGTAAATTGCAACACAGATTCTGCGCATAATTGCTCAGAACCCACCTGATTTTATTATGCTTCCCGCGCAACAATTGTTGCATGGAAGATATTAAATCCCTCAAGGCGTTATTCTGGTTTTCAGGCAAGATGGATGTACTGTACGAGCATCTCTGCCGCAAGTACAAAACATACATTCTGCTGCTGCTTACCTATCTTGCTTTCTCGCTGCGCTATGAGTTTGCCGTCAACGTAAGCCGAAGTCTGCCGGGTACGCTGTACCTCATAGAGAAAGGAGACCTCCCCAAACGAGGGGAGTATGTCGCCTTCAACTACCAGAGCAATTTTCTGTACCCGCAAGGCACACGCTTCTTGAAGCGCGTCATGGGCACAGCGGGCGATTCTGTCCAATCCCGCGACCACAAATACTATGTCAATGGGACATTCGTGGGTGAGGCAAAACCTGCGACCAGCACCGGGCGACCGATTCGGGAGCTTGGTTTCAATGGCGTAATCCCAGCTGGTCACTACTACGTAATGGCCGATCACCCGCTGAGTCTTGATTCCCGGTATGAAGCGGTCGGATTGGTGTCAGCCAGCCACGTCATCGGCAAGGCGTTCAAGCTGTTCTGATTCATGGATACCTTAACCGATCGACTGCTACGCAAATTCCGCTTTCTGCCGAGCACGCATGATGCTGTGCAAATCAAACAGATAGCGTCTGCCAAGCGGATTGAAGACTTGCAAAGGATACCGCGCTATCCGCCATTCATGGAGGGATTGCCGGTGTATGCCCCCGCCGAACTGCTCGCCACGCAACACGAACTCACGGGCGGAATTCGCCAACTGATTGCTGACGCGGAGCTGCTGGCAACTCACTACAATCCGGCGATGTTGCGCCTTGCTGCCTTTGTCCATCTCTTGCCGGCCTCGCAAGCACATCATCATCGCGGGGCGGGCGGCATGTTGCGCCACTCTCTCGAAGTCGGGTTATGGGCACTGCAACAAACCGAGGGCAAACTGATACGCGGTGTGACCACGCCACAGCAACGGCGAGTGATAGAGCCGCGCTGGCGACTGGCCGTGTTCCTGGCTGGCATCTGCCACGACCTCGGCAAGGTGGTGACCGACTTGACTGTCACCGACCGCGCGAACGCGCAAAGGTGGCGACCTTACCACCAAGGTGTTTATGACTGGGCGCTGTCTCACGATATCGAGAATTATTTTCTGCACTGGCAAGAGGGGAGGGGAAGACATCACACCAATGTGTCCAGCACTCTGATTGATGCGGTGATCGCGAAAGAGTCGTTCGACTGGATAAGTGACGGCAGCACGGATGTGGTGATCTGGTTGACGGAATCGCTCAACAGCAACCCCGGACAATCCAACCAGATACACGACTATGTGGTCAGAGCCGACCAGTTAAGCGTCGAGCGTGACCTGAAAACCATGGGCGTGGCGATGGCAGGCTACGAGATCGGTGTGCCCGTCGAGCGGTATCTGACCGACATCATGCGTCGTCTGGTGCGAGAGGGCGTGTGGCGAATCAACGAACCATCCGCCCGAGTATGGAATATCAACGGCATTACCTACCTTGTCTGGCCGATGGCGGGTGAGGAGATTGCCCGGTGCACAAACGATGAAGACATTCCCGGCTTACCCAAAACCCCGGATGGCATCCTCGATATGATGGTTGAAAGAGGGATTGCCTGTATGCGCGAAGGCGACGGTGATCCTTACTTCTACATTGCGCCCGACGTACTCACTGAAAAAATCCCCACCCTGAAACTGAAGTCCATCCGGCTGCGCGACCAGGCGCTCATCAGCACGATGCCGATTGTGCCTGTCGCCGGCCGCGTCATCGGCAGCAACGAAGCTACTGGCAGCACCGAAACCCATGTTGACGCAGAAAACCTGGCACCTCCCCAGCACCTCTCCAGCACGTCTGAGCAAGTGATCAGCACCGGCATAGAAAACCCAGTACACCTACAGCACGTCTCCGGTACAGCTGAGTCAGAAACCATTGGGCCAGCAACGCCTGTCACCGCCGTGCAGCTCACCGGTAGCATGGGCGAATTGCTCAAGGTACTGATCGAGGATTTCCGAACAGGCAAAAAATCATTGAATGACCTTGCTTTGCATCCCGAAGACGGTTGTTTGCGCCTCAAGTGGCCCAATGCCTTTGCCGGTTATGAATTCACACCCAAACAGATACTGGATGGCCTTACCGATCGCGGCTGGATGGAAGCAGACAGTGATGTTGCCAAAGTAGGTGAAGCCGAGTTCGCCAGCGGCGTAGCCAAGGCCATCAGACTTACTCGGTCGATCAGCAATCTTTTCCCGCAGCGCGCTACAACCGCGCCTCAATGCGCCACTGTCAATAAGGTTCCCGCATCCGATCCGCAGCCGGAGACAAAGACAGTTCGCCAGCCTGTCACGAGCGATGTGCCTGAGCAGCAGAACATCGCCACACCTCCCAATAGCAAGCCAAGGAAGCGTGCTGCGCCAAAGTCAAGTGCGACTCGGAATGCTGCGATCAAAGATCAATCGCCACCGCCTGTTGATCTGCCTGGCCAAATAGCCAAACTAAACGAATTGTTGCAAGCAGCCAAGAGGGGCGGCAAAGAACTGACCAAGCGTGACATCAATTTGTTGGTGCAGCAGAAAGTGGGCGTCAAAGCTGCAGCCCCTCTCATGCGGGGCATCAGATCTTCCGACATCCCGGAATTGAGAACATGAACAGAAAGCAGATCATCATCTTCACTGATCAGCACGGGCATTGGCTGGCTTGGCATTCGATGTATTCAGACTTGCAAAACGGACGGTGAGATGCGCAACCATCCATGTCTATTGACCCGGCGCAAACTAAGCGCGATTGCCGTTCATGCTGAGCCTGTCGAAGCATTCGAATCCGCTCACATTTCGACAAGCTCAATGCGAACGGATTCTTGGATAAATCGTGTCGGATCAATAGCTGCGCTTTGTGCTGTGCTGATAGCCACCCAAGTCGGTTTGGTTCACGCAGAAGATCTCGGTGTCATCGGTAAGACATATGACATTGCCGAACGTGACCTCATTGAGCTCATGAAGGACAAATTGCGCCACATGGAGAAAACCGGCGAGCTGGCGAAACGACAGACTGAATACAAAAACCGCGTGATGTCAGGCATTGAACATCCCAAGCCGATACCGGGCATGCAAGCCACAGAAACAGCCAATACACACTATTACGACCCTTCCATAGTCACGGACAAGGATATTGCTGACGCAACCGGAAAAATCCTTTATCCCCGTGGGACGCGCGTCAATCCGCTCGATTACATCGGCTGGAATAAATACTTGTTGTTCGTGGATGCGCGTGATGCCAAGCAGTTGGAATTCAGCAAAAAAATTACCGCAGCATCCGACAGGCCGGTCAAGCTGGTGCTGGTAGCAGGAGCCCCACTGGAGCTGATGCGTAAATGGAAGATGCCCGTTTATTTCGATCAAGGCGGCAAGCTGACCAGACGTTTCGCCATCACCCAAGTGCCCGCCATTGTCAGACAAGAAGGGAAGAGGCTGCGTATTGATGAACTACGTTACTAAAACATTACTCTGTGCGTTCGGCCTGCTGCTATGTGGACAGAATGCGTTGGCCTCCCTCGAATGCCAAGGGCATTTCCCCAATCCGATTACCGACATCTGTTGGAGTTGTGTTTTCCCGATCACGTTCGGTGCGGGCGTGCTGTCGCTACCTATCGCGCTCGGGCAAGAGGGCACACCGAATCCGGGTGGAGCGCCGATTTGCCTGTGCGGCGTCAATCCCGGCATCAAGATCAGCTTCTGGGAGCCGGTGCGTCACGTTGACGTGGTGCGAAAACCATTCTGCATGACATCGTTGGGCGGTATTGATATGAACCCCGGATTCGACGCGCCACACGGCACACAAAGAAAAAAAGACAACTCCGACACCAGCTCGTTCTATCAGGTGCATTGGTATGTTGATCCGATATTGATATTGCTAGAAGCCGTTGTAGATAGTCCGTGTCTCGAACAGCAGGTGTTCGATGTGGCCTATCTCACCGAACTCGATCCGCTTTGGAATGATGACGAAATGACCAGCATCCTCAATCCGGATTCATTCCTGTTTGGCAACCTGGTAGCCAGACTCGCCTGTGGCGCGGATTGCGTTGCGTCCTCCCTTGGATTTGGTAGCAACACGTTGTTTTGGTGTGCCGGTTGTCAGGGTTCGATGTACCCGTTGAACGGACATGTCGCTTCACATGTTGGGGGCGTGCAGGCATCGAGCCTGTTGGTGTCGCGCATCATTGCCAAGATGCATCGCGAAGGGCTGATGTGGGCCGCATCGGGGAGTTCCGGCATGTGTGGATACTACCCGCAACTGCTCATGGATAAGACCAACTACAAATACCAGATGCACTTTCCGGTAGCGCAAGACAAGATCAACGGTAAATGTTGCCAGCCGCTAGGCCGCACAACTGTCATTTGGGGAGCTGGCAAAGAAATACCGGCCGCTGGCGAAGACTTTGCCTACATGATCTTCCGCAAGCGGAACTGTTGCCAGGGAGCATTCTGATGGTGAACGTCACGTCGCGCATCACATTGGCCTGTGTGCTTGCTTTACTGGTGCAGCAAGCCAGCGCGGAAACGGTACTGGAAAGATCAAACCGGATTCTCCAGGAGATCAACGAGCGCGTTGTTAATCAATACCGTGCGCCCGCACTTGATGTAACCTCATTGCCTCAACCGGCGACCACCGCAAACCCGGCAGACGTGGCAAAACAATTCCACCAGCAGCCCGTGCCAACAAAGCCAGTAACACCAGAGATGATGATCTTTGTGTCGTTCTCGATGCCGCGAGAAAGTTTGCTGCGCATTGTCGAACAGTCGGAAAAAACTGGTGCGCGACTGATTTTCCGTGGTTTCAATGGCGACAAAATGACCGACATGTCAAAGCGCATCAGCGCGCTGCTAGGCAATCATCGTGTCGAAGCAGTCATCCATCCGCCCGCGTTTACTCAGTTCAAAGTGAATCAAGTGCCTGCACTGGTGCTCGCTCAATCCGACGCTGGCGACCAACTGGACAGCGGCTGCGCCCAACCGGATCGGTACGTGAAGGTTACGGGCGACGTAAGTCAGGACTACGCACTTGACTACATCGAGCGCACGTCACCGCAATGGGCGGCGACTGCGCGCTTGTTTGGCGACAAAGTCAAAAAGGATCATCAATGAGAGCAGGGTGCAGAAAGTTTGCCATGGTCTTGTATCTGAGTGGCGCAATCCCGCTGCTGTCGCACGCCGTTACGCCCGTGGAGCAGGCGTTTATCGATGGTCAATCCACTGCGCAAAGTGCCAACCCCAGTGCATCGACAAACATCACCAACGGCACGATAGCGACTACGGTCAACAGCTTCAATCCGAGCTACTACAATTACAGCAGTACCGCGCCAGAAGCGGGCTATTTCATGGGGGGAAGCGGAGACACGATCACGGCAGGGGCGGGGAAGGTGACCGCCTGTCAGACCGGCCCGGTCAACCCAAACGCCTTCCTCCAGCAAAACTGCGAAGCCATCAATTACATGGCGCACAACCCGACAACGCGACCGCAGTTCACCCTTACCCCGGGCGATCCGAATGTCACAAGATCGAGAATCATAGAAGCCAATCCCGGAACACTGGCAGCAACATCACTGGGGTATGCCAGCCCATCCGCAATCGGGGCTTTTACCGGATGCACGACTCAAACCATCACCAAGCCGCCAACCTATACCTCCGAAGTCTGTAACGAGTATCTGACCACAACCAGTCACATGTGTATGGTCGGACGAACAATTGTGGTGGATGCTGATGCCAATTATCAATGCAGCCAGACAGCAAAAAGCTACGAATCCCTGAGTTGTCGGCGAGGTGCCTCGACGGTAAGCACCTGGACGTCCAACGAATGCGTCGTCTTGCAACAGCGAGCACAGTAATGAAGGTGCTAGCGTTGGTGGTTCGGTCATTAAACAGATTGAAATCCGTATTGAAATCCGCTCGTGGTGAGCTTGTCGAACCACCTGTCTCTTCGACAATCTCGGGGTGCACGGCACACTATATGTTGGTCGGCTCTTTAGTGATTGTTTTCGTTATGGCGCTCTGCGGCCAGGCAATTGCCGCTGATTGTCGGCTGGCAAGTTCCACTTGCGTTGATAGCACACCCAGCAAAACGATATCCGGTGTCACGGTGACGCTGGCCGAGGTTGGCGGTTGCTGGGAATATCAGGACACCTATACCTGCATTAAACCCAGCGCTGTCGATAATTGTTCAGCCTTCAGGCAAATTCCAGGGTGCTGGCAAGTCAGCTCAACGTGTGCGGTTACCGACACCACGTTTGGCACTGGCTGCATGCAATGGGATAACACATGGCGGTGTGGCAACCCGGCGTTATCCACGCCGACGAACACAATAAGGGCAGCTGATAGCTATACCATTGTGACTGACACCCTCAATAACACCCAGTGCCAATCGTACGCAAACAGCCCAACCTGCGCGATTGCGTCGCACATCTGCGTTGAGTCAGCGGCAACCCGCATAATTAACGGATTGCCGGTGTACAAAGACTGCTGGAGCTGGCAAGACAATTATTCGTGTCTGGGGACGCCGCAAACGGACTGCGGCGCATTGCAGGCTAGAGGATGCGCGCTCAGCACATCGCAATGCCTGACAACAGCAATCAACAACCAGTGCAGCCTTACCGAAAAAACCTATCGCTGCCAAAGCGCGCCCGGGTCGTCTTTCACCGTTGCAGATTGCGGTGGAAACACATACTGTACAGGCGGCAACTGTTTCAATACCGGTCATGTGCCAGACACGGATTTTGCTCAAACAGCCGCCATGATGGAAATCATGCGACAGGGCGGAAATTACATGGATACAGCGAGCCTGCGTATATTTGGAGGGCAGGGGTCCAGTTGTAAAAAATCACTGTTTGGTTTGGTTAACTGCTGCAAGCCGAGTGGAGGTGGTGCGGCGCTAAACAATGCTTCTGTCATGGGATATGCCGTGAGTGCCGGTGGACAGACACTAAAGTATGGCAGCAGTTACATGTATGACACGCTGTTTGATAACTTCCACATTGTGCGCGGACTGGACTCGGTGCTTGCATCAACCCCGGTCGGATCACTCGTCGGTGGGTCGTCGATGCCATTCAGTCCGTCTTTTTCGCTTTACGGCTTTACCGCAACGTGGGGAGCAGTACCCGGGGCACTGGGTTCTTTTGGTGGGATCAGTTTTGCATTCGACCCCACCTCACTCGCGATCCAAGTAGGACTGATGATTCTTCAGGAGCTTTTGTCGTGCGACCCGCCAGAAAAAATGCTCGCCATGAAAAAAGGGCAGAACCTTTGTCGCTACACAGGAAGCCATTGTTCAATAAAGATACCAATTATCGGCACCTGTATGCAGACAACGGAAAGTTATTGCTGTTTCAATTCCCGTTTGGCAAGAATTATCAATACATCAGGCGGCGTGCAAATTGGTAAGCCTGTCACGGACTGCACAGGCTTCACCCCAACCGAGTTTTCCAGTCTTGATTTTTCGAGAATTGATCTTACCGAATTCACTAACGAGATTATGGCGAATGTAAGAATGCCAAGCGCAACCATCATCAACACCGATAGCACCGCCACCATGCAGCGCAAGCTGAATAACTACTACACGCGAGGTCGTCAATGATCGTTACAAAATGCTTCATCATCATTGCCACAATCACTCTGTTGGTAACAGCGGCAAACGCAGCGGAAAGCGTTAGCGTGAAGGCATTGCTCATGCAGGCATTGAATGCGCCAAATGGCGCAGCCAAAGGGATTATAGAGGGCAAAGAAGCAGATGCAATTCACACTGCAACCGGCGCGTCCGATCCAATTAGAGCGGAGGTATCAACAATCAAGAAATTTAACCAGGAAGGGTGTAGCCGCCTCGAGGTTAAATTAATTCAGCCGAACACGCCAATCAAAGAGGGCAGTAAAACGGACTTTGTGCTGAATTACGAATTGAATTTATGTCGAAACGGCATGCCGCCGAGCGAGGGGATAGCGAAGTAATCGGCCCGCAGCCGCAAATCGCGCCGAAGAAACACATGATGACTGCGTTGTGGCACTGTGGAATGCGGCGCTGCGGAAGACCGATATATAGGCAATGGTCCATATCAAGCAGCATCTGCGCATCAAGTGCTTTCTGGGCACGAGCGACAATGCGGTGAAGACGCAAATCTGGTGCGCCGTGTCCACCTACGTGCTGATCGGTGATCGCCATCATTAAAAAGGAGCTTCAACTCAATGCATCTCTCTACACCCTGTTACAGATATTATCAGTCTCGATTTTCGAGAAAACCCATATTTCATGCGCCTGGCAGCCGGACTCTGCTGGAACCATTACGCCACCGCCAAATAACCAAATGATTTTGTTTGATTTTTAACCGAACACAAGTGATCAGAGTTTATAATAAGCACACGAGATGGGACTGTAAGTACCACGTAGTATTTATCTCGAAGAAGCGCAAAAAGCGAATATTCGGAGTGCTGCGCCAGCACCTTGGAGAGATATACGGGGAATTGGCGAAGCACAAGGAAGCGCAGATAGTAGAAGGGCACTTGATGGGAGACCACGTCCACATATGCATCAGCATACCGCCCAAGTATGCGGTGTCGAATGTGGTGGGCTACATCAAGGGTAAAAGTGTGATAGCGATAGCAAGGCGTTTTGGAGGGCGAGAGCAGAATTTCACTGGCGAAGTATTTTGGGCTCGTGGATATTTCGTCTCAACAGTTTGGCTCGATGAAGCGATGGTTAGAACGTACATCCGCAACCAAGAGGAAGAGGATGAGCGTTACGACCAGATGAAACTAGGGCTGTAGCCGCGTTGGGCGGCTCACGGTTTATTGGCCCCTATGAGGGGTTCACCCAATAAGCCTCGGGTTTTGCCGGAGGTCATTTAACTACACACATGGACTACGACATTCTCATCATCGGTTCCGGCCCCGCCGGTCAACATGCGGCGTGGCAAGCGGCGCGCATGGGCAAGCGTGCCGCGATCATCGAACGCAAATCTAAAATTGGCGGCGCCGGATTGCAAACAGGCACCATCCCCAGCAAAGCGATGCGCGAAGTGGCTTATCTGGTTTCGCGCTCGGGCTACGGCGGAATGCGTCAGGCACATGTAGCGGATGGTCGCAGTCGTCACGGTTTGTTGGTGGATGCAGTGCGACGCAAGGAATGCGTGATCGCGCAACAGGAGTCGATCATTCTGCAACGACTGCTGCGTCATGGCGTGGCGTTAATTCCGGGTGAAGCTTCATTTGTCGATGCGCATACCATTCGAGTAGCCGATGTGGCGGGTAACACACGCCAAATTGCTGCGGATTTCATCGTGCTTGCAAGCGGCTCCAGGCCGCGCCGACCATCTAATATTCCCTTCGATAAAAAGACAGTACTGGATTCGACCTCGATCCTGAATCTACGCCACTTCCCAGACAGTTTGCTGGTCGTGGGTGGCGGTGTGATCGCGTGCGAATTCGTCTCTATTTTTGCCGCGCTGGGCGTGCAGGTTTGTGTGGTGGATAGCCATGCACAATTGCTGGCCTATTTGAGTGAAGATGTGGTGAGCGTGTTGGCCGACAGCTTCCTGAATATGGGTGTTACTTTCCACATGCAAGAACGCGTCGCGGAAATTCATTGCGAAGGAAACGGCACGCTCACCGTGCTTAACAGTGGCAAACAGATTCGTACCGATGCTGTGCTTTACGCGCAAGGCAGAGAACCCAACAATGAAAAATTGCACCTTGCGCACGCTGGCATCATCGTGCAAGACGGCTGGATCAAGGTAAATCAATATTTCCAAACCAGCGTACCGCATATTTTCGCTGTAGGCGATTTGATCGGTCGCCCCGCGCTCGCCTCGACCGGGATGGAACAGGGCCGTGCAGCCGTGTTGTATGCCTTCGGTGGAGAGATGCATGTCACGGCGGAAAATCTGCCGATGGCGGTCTATACCATCCCGGAAATCTCCTATGTCGGCAAAACCGAAAAAGAAGTGCAGCAGGAAAATATCCCATATCTGGTCGGACGCGCCTTTTTCAAAGACAGTGCGCGCGGACAGATCATCGGTGAGGCACAGGGATTGCTCAAGCTGATTGTGGATGTGCGTAATGAAAAATTGCTGGGCGTACATATCGTCGGCGAGCAAGCCAGCGAATTGATTCACATCGGGCAACTTGTGATGAACCTGCATGGCACCGTGCGCGACCTGGTTACCAACGTCTTCAATTATCCGACACTCGCGGAGTGCTACAAACTCGCCGCGCTGGATTGCACACACCAACTGGAACAGCGAAAAAATTCCTAATCGATTTTACGCTTCATTTCTTCGCGCTTATGGTGGTGAGAATGCCTTGCAAGATGCTGGTGTGCGTGGGTGACAGGTTTTACCGCCACATCCACTGGGAGATATTGGAGACTTTTTGCAACTGGCATAGCTCTCGCCGAAAATGCCAACTCTGTACCGCGCAAGATGAAATTCGGCCTGCCGGAAGGCATAATGCTGGCAGCTTCAGGGAAGCACCAGGCTTATTCATTCTGTCACCCGATGAAGGCTCGCAACCACCAAGAATTCGAATCAGATAGCGTCGATTGACAAGGCACGAATCAACTTGTTTGATTTCGCTTGAAAATTCAACGAGTGCGACGAGCAAAGTAATTTTGCATGGTGCCGTATTATGGATGCGGGGGGCGGAAACTTAATATTTTTCACGGCAAGGACGACTTTGTTGAAGCGGTCCTCCGTTTCAACAACCACTAGGTGGCTGGAAAAACTGTTGTGAATTCGTGCCAGGTATTCATCGTGGTGCGCATGGCTGCCCCACAAGTTGACCACCATAATGCCGTTGTCTGCCAAGGATGCGAAGCAATCATCATAAAACTGCTGACTGCCTAATTGAACGGATAATCCAGCCGCATCAAATCCATCTACCATCAGTACATTCGGCTGATTGACGGGATCTTTAACCCACTCGGCTCCATCGCCCAGCAACACTTGAAAGCGCGTGTCGTCTGCAGGTATTGCAAATTCATTACGCAGTGCGATCACATCGGGATTAATTTCGACAACCGTAATTTTTGTCTGTGGCAAATAGCGGTAGCAATACTTAGCTAGCGAACCGCCGCCTAACCCTATCATTGCGATGCGCTTGGGTGATGGATCAAACAACAAAAAACTCATCATGACTCTGGTATAACTAAAGACCAGCGTGTCCGGCTGTTCAATACACATCCCGCTTTGTACGTACAAGGCATCAAAATGCAACGCCAGGATTCCTTCGCGCTCTGTTAAATAAGGCTTATCGGTTTCAACATTCGTTTGAGGCTTAGTCATCCAGGCAATTATCTGGTCAATTTGCTGCTGCATCGCTTTGGCAATATTTTTCATATGTTTTTTTTGAACTGCATGCGTCCCTGTGATTGTGGCAAGTATGCCTTGCAGGATGGTAGTGGATGGGGTGGGCATTGTTTACAATTTCGTTGGTGTACCAAATGAACCCCATGCTGTTAACACGAGCCGTTTTCAGTCTTATTTCATAGTGCTTGAACAAGGTTCTTCATTCCCACTAATTGCGATTCTGCAAAGTTCGCTATATCGCCCTAACTCTCTAGGACATTCGGTGCAACCAAATCCGTCCGCCGATGTTGAATTTTGTAATCTCGGATTGCGTTGGTTGACGCATTTTGCATACGACAAAAATTTGGGTCGGGCGTAAACCTACCGCAATTTCAGCACTACGCAGATCTCTGATAATCGCAAGCGGGTCTTCGTCTTGGATATCCATAGACACCACCACACATCTATACCGTTGGGTTCTGAATGAGGACAAAGCGCGTGCTCCAGTGCTGTAATACTCGGCAACCAGGTTCCTTTCACTCATGAAAGCGTTACAGTCAAACGACTGGTTATGATTATCTTGAATGACCAATGCTTTATTCTCCATGAGACGGCTCCTTTGCATTCGTAATCTGATTTGATGTTCCAATACGTTTTCTTCGCCGATCTAACCTGCTAACCAACCAGTTTCAACTTTCTCAAGATATTAGGCCGCACCTCAGAAATTACCATCTCAGAAATTACCATATTGTCGCAAGATGTATATAATGTTAATCTGATTAACATCATTACAATATCTAAAAAATCAACCATGGAAACCAAGACTGCTCGCCTCACTCTTCTAATCGACCCTGTAAAGAAAAAATCCTTCGAGGAGTTATGTGCGGCGCAAGACATTACCCCTTCGCAAGTAGTGCGCCAGATGGTCCGCGATTATATGGAACGCCACGGTATGGATTACGCCACTAAAAGCCAGATTGGTGCGTCGAAATCGACAAGCGCCAAAAAATAAGGATTTCATCCCTCCTTACTGCTATTTGGAGCGCCACGCAAATAGCTTTCGCTTGTCTTCAGCAAACTTTCTGCATACTCGTTTAACGCTACTTGTTGCTCGTGGGTCATTTGCAAGTTTGAGTCCACCAATGCGTCGCATCGGGCCATAGCTGTCGCAAAGTCAACGAAATAATCTTCCGGTTCGATAGCGGCAAGAATGCCCGCCTTATCAAGCTTTCCTGTCACTCGCTCGTTCGCTTCGCACAGAATGATGCGAATGCCGCGTGCCTTCAGATTAAGAATCGCCTCTTCCAAAGTTTGTAAACCGGTCATATCCATGAATGACACCCGCCGCAATCGAATAATCAAGATGCGTGGATCGGTATGGGTTTGAGCCAATGTGTGCTCAAAATTTCCTGCACCGCCGAAGAAGAACGGCCCATCTATGGCATAGACCAGCACACCTGGCGGCAAGGTTATTAACCCCTGATAGGTCAGTTCCATGCCAGGCTCTTTCCGGTGATCTGCTGCACTTTGACGAAGAGCCATGCGATGCAGGAATTGTAGTGTGGCGAGGATACCAGGTGTTTACGGTGCAGCAGACCTGCGCGATAGGCTTCCTGTAGGGCAATCATTGTTTTCTTATTGATGTGCGTTAAGTAAAAATTATATTATAATCATATTAACATATAATGGGATTATAATGCGACATGCCAAAGCAGAAAAACAGAGTTGAAATTTATCCCCTGAGGACAGAAGATTACACAGCGACGATGGCACTTTGGCAGGGATGCGATGGCATATGCCTGCGCCAGGAATCTTCTTCCGAGAAGTTTTTCCATCGTTTTATTACCAGGAATTCTGGGCTATGCCTGGGCGCATGGGAGGCCGATTTGCTGATCGGCGCAGTTTTGGTGGGCCACGACAGCCGCTGTGCTTATCTTTACCACTTGGCCGTCATAGCGGCACATCGCCGGCAAGGGATAGGGCGACGATTGGTACAGGCTGTGCTCAAGGAGTTGCGTCGGATAGAGATTTCCAAGGCGCATTTATTCGTCGAGACGGATAACGACGCAGGGCTGGCTTTCTGGCGAGCGATCGGAGCCGAACACCGTACCGATCTGACAGTCTTCTCGCTGACTGTCGGAACAACCAAGTAGCCGAAAGAGGAAGTGGTCAAGATTGGCCGCTTGCGTTTATTTAATAATTGGAAAGTTTCCATGACCAAACTTAAAAACGACACCTTTCTGCGCGCCCTGCTGCGCCAGCCGACCGAATACACCCCAGTATGGATGATGCGCCAAGCTGGGCGCTATCTGCCGGAATACAATCAGACACGCAGCAGGGCAGGTGATTTTCTTAGCCTGTGCAAGAGTCCCGACCTTGCCACAGAAGCCACCTTGCAGCCACTGGAGCGTTTTTCGCTGGACGCCGCGATCCTGTTTTCAGACATTCTCACCATTCCAGATGCGATGGGTCTGGGGCTGTACTTTAGCACCGGCGAAGGGCCGAAATTCAAGCGGCCTTTGCACGATGAAAGAGAAATCCGCGATCTGGTTGTTCCCGATCCGAATGTCCATCTGCGCTATGTCATGGATGCCGTCAGCCAGATACGCAAGGCGCTGAATAATGAGGTGCCGCTGATCGGTTTTTCCGGTAGTCCGTTCACGCTGGCTTGTTACATGGTGGAGGGCGGCAGCAGCACGGATTTCGCCATGATCAAAACGATGCTTTACCAGCGCCCGGATTTACTGCACCACATTCTTGATGTCAATGCCCGCGCCGTCATCGCCTACCTCAACGCGCAAATCGAGGCCGGTGCCCAGGCAGTAATGATTTTCGACTCCTGGGGTGGAGTGCTGTCACACGCGGCTTATCATGAGTTCTCGCTGGCCTACATAAAGCAGATCGTTGATGGCCTGAAACGCGAACATGACGGTGCAAAAGTACCGTGCATCGTCTATACCAAGGGCGGCGGACTGTGGCTGGAAAGCATCGCCGCCAGCGGCTGTGACGCCGTCGGCCTGGACTGGACAATCGACCTTGGCGAAGCGCGCAGCCGCGTCGGCAACAAGGTGGCATTGCAAGGCAACCTCGACCCGGCGGTGCTGTTCAGCAACCCCGACACCATTCACGCCGAAGTCGGTAAAGTCCTGCAGAGCTACGGCTGGGGCAGTGGTCATGTATTCAATCTGGGGCACGGTATTTCCCAGTTCACATTGCCAGAAAACGCCGCCATCATGGTTGCTGCGGTACATGAATTAAGTCGGCAGTATCATTGCCACCAAGGGAAATACGGAAGCGCGCAAGTTGAGGGATTAAAAATGAGGGGCAGGGGTTTGCTGAGGTCGCACGGGTAATGACAAGTAATAGTCAGAAAATCGGGTTCTTCCGAACGCATATTCCATTTTTCGAGTGCGAACCCGGTTGTCACGATTGCTACGGGCCGGTAACCACCTCCACCGAAGAGATGGCAAGGCTCCCAGGCAAAAGCGACGAGGAACATGATGCAGCGTTTGCCGATCTGAGTTGCCCTCACCTTGGCTGTAATGGATGCCAAGTCTATGCAGATCACCCGCTGATCTGCCGTCTGTTCGAAACGACGCCACGACTCGTATGTCCGAATGGCAGGCGACCTGAGGCGATGATCGATCCGCAAATAGAACAGCAGATACACCGTTTTTTTGTGAATACGCGTCAAGTGCTGGTTTGAACCATAAACATGGTCATTGCGTTCACCGCGCTATTTTTCAATCAACCTATTGGGAGTGATGATGTCGTCTTTTTGTCACTGGGAAGGAAATATCCTGGTACTGAATATTTTAGGGCGACCACGCGCCAAGCGAAACGCGATTGGCAAGGTTGTCGGCAAGCGATTGGAGATTCATGTTGCTGAGAATCCGGTGCGAGGAAAGGCCACTACACACATGGTGCAATTCTTGGCCGAGGAGTTCCATGTCCCTAAAAGCGCGATAACGGTGGTGTTTGGTGTTTACAACGTCAAGAAGCAAGTGCGCATCACTGCACCTAAACAACTCCCTTCCGTTATTCCAGCGCAGTCTGATCGGGATTAGCCTTGCCAGCAGAATGCCACTATCGAATGGCTCCCGGGTTTGGCTTCGTATTGGGTTGTTCTTATAAAAATTATTGAGGAATAATCATGACCGTTGCGACAAGTCAAACTTGGAATCCTACGCAATATTCCAAAAATGCCCGCTTTGTTTCCGACCTTGGCATGCCGGTAATCGAACTGCTTGCACCCCAAGCGGATGAGCGCATTCTGGATTTAGGGTGCGGTGACGGGGTGTTGACCAAAAAGCTGGCTGACCTTGGCTGCCAGGTTGTCGGTGTTGACGCCAGCAAAGAAATGATAACGGCAGCCCTGTCGCTTGGGTTGGATGCCTACGTAATGGACGGGCATTCTCTTCAATATGAGCGCGAGTTTGATGCCGTATTTACGAATGCGTCACTCCATTGGATGAAACAACCCGAGAAGGTTATTGCGGGTGTCTGGAAGACGCTCAAGCCGGGCGGTCGGTTCGTGGGCGAGTTTGGTGGCTACGGCAACGTGGCAACTATTGTAGCGGCTTTGGAATCGGGACTCGTTAAACGCGGGATTGATGCAAACGCCTTCAATCCTTGGTACTTTCCAGATATTGAGGAATATAAGAGCTGCTTGGAAGCGCATGGTTTTTCTGTCAATACAATCGTACTTGTTCCTCGTCCGACGCTTTTGCCTGGCGATCTAGTGGGCTGGCTCGAAACATTTGCCAAAAGTTACACAGCGGCATTGCCTGCGTCGGAGCATATTCAGTTCCTTGAAGAAGCGGCGGGATTGTGTCGCACAAAACTAAGCAACGTCGAAGGCAAGTGGACAGCTGATTATGTGCGATTGCGTTTTTATGCGACAAAGCCAACAGAATCAACTGTCCTTCGCCAGTGCCCGTTTATTGGTCAGAACTCCAACCATGAAAAAAATCTCCCAATAAAAACTGATTCGCGAACTAGATCCTTGCTACAGGGGCGTTTGCATGACCCCCTTTCCTATCTTGGTCCACACCGCGAGAAAGAGAGTCATGTGGTTCGCATATTCCAGCCCTATGCAAGCGAAATCAGCCTGGTGACCGCACGCGGCAGCGAGCCATTACAATGCGTCCATCCGGATGGTTTGTTCGAATGGCATGGCATCGACGAGCCGCCCCGCCCCTACCAGTTGCGCATTATGGAAGACGGTGCGGAACGCATAGCGCATGACACCTACGCATTTGCCCCGCAAATTTCCAGTTTTGATTTGCACTTGTTCAACGAAGGTAGGCTGCATCAGGGCTATCGCGTACTCGGCTCACATGCGAGGCAGATTGACGGCGTTGACGGCGTGCGCTTCTCAGTGTGGGCGCCGAATGCCGAACGGGTCAGCGTGGTGGGCGAATTCAACCGCTGGGACGGGCGCATCCACCCCATGGCGACGCACGGTTCCAGCGGCGTGTGGGAACTATTCATTCCGGATATTGCACTAGGCGCGCTGTACAAATTCGAGATCCGCAATCGCACGGGGGCGTTGCAGGTGAAGACCGATCCCTACGCCAACGCGTTCGAGCTGCGCCCCGGCACCGCCGCCCGCGCCGGAATCGGCATCACTCATACTTGGCAGGATGCGGGATGGATGGAGCAGCGCAGCAACTGGGACTGGCTGCATGCCCCGCTCAATATATACGAAATCCATGTCGGATCGTGGAAACGCCACCCGGACGGCAGCGTCTATAATTACCGGGAACTGGCAGAAAACCTGATCCCCTACCTCACGGACATGGGGTACACCCACGTTGAGTTGATGCCTGTTTCGGAGCACCCGCTTGACGAATCCTGGGGCTATCAGGTCACCGGTTATTTCGCCGCGACCAGCCGTTTCGGCTCCCCCGACGATCTGTGCCACTTCGTGGACAGTTGTCACCAGGCCGGTATCGGCGTGTTGCTCGACTGGGTGCCCGCGCATTTCCCGCAGGACTCATTCGCGCTGGCGCGTTTCGACGGCACCGCACTGTACGAACACAAAGACCCGCGTCTAGGTTTCCATCAGGACTGGGGCACATATATCTTCAATTATGGCCGTAATGAGGTAAAAAGCTTTTTGCTGTCGAGTGCACATTACTGGTTGTCGCAATTCCATTTCGACGGTCTGCGCGTGGATGCCGTCGCCTCCATGCTCTATCTCGACTATTCGCGCAAGCACGGTGAATGGCTACCGAACAAGTACGGCGGACGAGAAAATCTGGAAGCTATCGAGTTCCTGCGCGAACTCAACATCATGGTGCATGGCACCTTTCCCGGCGCGCTGACGCTGGCCGAGGAATCCACCTCATGGCCTGCGGTGTCGCGCCCGGTATATCTCGGCGGGCTGGGATTTTCCATGAAGTGGAATATGGGCTGGATGAACGACACGCTCAGCTTCATGCGTTTCGACCCGGTGCATCGTCGCTATCACCTCAATCAGCTCACCTTCAGCCAACATTACGCTTACACCGAGAATTTCATGCTGCCGCTTTCGCATGATGAAGTGGTGCATGGCAAGGGTTCGCTGCTCAGAAAAATGTCCGGCGATGCCTGGCAAAAATTCGCCAATTTGCGCCTGTTGCTGACCTACCAGATGACCAGCCCTGGCAAGAAACTCAATTTTATGGGTAATGAAATCGGGCAGGGAGCCGAATGGAACTTGGGCTGTGAGGTTGACTGGTGGCAGCTCGCATACGAATCGTATCGCGGCATACACAATCTGACACGCACCTTGAACCACCTTTACTGTGACTTACCGCCGCTGCACGAACTGGACTTCGAGCAAAGCGGTTTTTCCTGGCTGGACTGCCAGGATGCGGAACGATCCCTGCTCTTTTATCAGCGCCGTGCGCGCAACGGCGAGACAGTCATCGTTGCCTTAAATTTTACGCCGGTGCCACGTAACTGCTATCGCATCGGGCTGCCGTTCAATTGCACCTACCGTGAAATCTTCAATAGCGATTCGCATTATTATGGCGGCAGCAACATGGGCAATGCTGGGGAAATACTTGCCGAGCAGGTACCCTGCATGGGACAGCTTTATTCCGCGGAAATTGAATTGCCGCCGCTGGCGGGTATGGTACTGGCTCCAGCACAACACCACAATTAACGTGAAACTCGCGCAGCGAGTCCCTGCCCCCTCTCCCCACTTGCGAGATAACCAATGACTTGCCCAGCGTCTTTTGCTGGGTTAGTCAGATGATTAGTAGTCTCATCAGGGGGCTGGGAAGAAGGAAACGGGCATGGCGGGTTTCATCATCAGGGGCGACATATTTGCCATTCCCGTAAAAAACTGGTTAATCATTACGCAATGAAACCGTACTAACATTTAATTTTTTGAAAGGAATTAACATGGCCACAAGTAGCAAGAAAACCACGATCACCCCTGCCACCAGCACCACATCGTCCAAAAAACCGGCTGCCAAAAAAGTGAGCTCGCCTAAAACTGAAACGTCTGCAAGCAGACCTGCCACTACCGCAAAAAGCGCACTCCCAAAGAGAGTCAAGAAAAACACCGTTACACACGAAGAACGCTACCGCATGATCGCCACTGCTGCCTATTTTTGCGCTGAACAACGCGGGTTTGCCGGTGGTTACGAAATGGAAGACTGGATTTCAGGTGAAGCGGAAATTGACGTAATGCTCAATGCTTAAAACGGCATTGTTTAGCCACGCATCAAGTAACTTTTGTTGGTGGTCGTGGCGGGTCTATAATGAATGCGCCCCTGACGTGAGAGAAGGAGTTCCGTTGTGCAAGCTTTATTCATTCGTGCGGAATGGGATGAAGAAGCGGAAATTTGAGTTACCACCAGCGTTGATGTTTCTGGTCTGGTCTGGTCGCCGAAGCCGACATCACAGAAGCGTTGCCCATGAAATTGCACACGCTAATCCTCGAGTTGCTGGAGGCCAATGGTTATCCCGATGTGGGCAAAGTGCCGTTTGAATTGTTCACCCATTGCTTTGATGTGGCGCACTGGCAAGCAGCCAGATGGAAAGCTATACCGCACAATTCAGGGCGTCGTCTGCCATGTCGGGAGGTTGGATAAGCAATGTTTGATCAATTAGGAGTGTTGCCCATTGATGTTGCCTTGGGCGTGGTAGTGGCGTGGTTGATGCTCGGCATCGCCGGGCTGCTGCTGCAAAACACCCGGATCATCACGCAATATATTTTCCCCGCCGGGGCAGTCTGCTCCTTGGTTCTGGCGATTGCCGGGCTGGGCGGCTTGGCTGAAACGAGCGTCGCGATCCTGCCGCTCGGCCTGCCCGACCTGCCCTTCCACCTGCGAATGGATGCGCTCTCTTCCTTTTTTCTGCTCCTGCTCGGCGGTGCCAGCATCGGCATTTCGCTGTTTTCAGCGGGCTATTTTCGCAGCATGGCTGCGGACACACTGGTTTTGCTCAATCTCGAATACCACGTGTTCATGGCCGCCATGGCGCTGGTGTTTATGGCGGACGATGCTTACCTGTTCATGGTGGCTTGGGAAAGCATGGCGCTGTCCTCCTACTTTCTCGTCACCACCGACCATAACAAATCGGAGGTGCGCCGTGCCGGGTTTCTGTATCTGCTCATCGCGCACGTCGGCGCCATCACCATCCTGATGAGTTTCGGTGTGATGCAGGGCGGGCATGGCGATTACACCTTTGACACCATGCGCGATACACACCTATCCCCGTTCTGGGCGAGCGTCACTTTTCTGCTGGCGCTGTTTGGTTTCGGCGCGAAGGCGGGCATCCTGCCGATGCACGCATGGCTGCCCGAGGCGCATCCGGCTGCGCCTTCGCCGGTTTCCGCCATGATGAGCGGCATCATGCTGAAGACTGCCATCTACGGCATCTTGCGCGTAACCTTTGATTTGCTGGATAAGCAGTTGTGGTGGTGGGGCGTGCTGGCGCTGACCCTGGGTTTGATTACCGCATTGTTCGGCGTGATTTTCGCTGCCGTGCAGGTAGACATGAAACGGCTGCTCGCCTATTCCTCCATCGAGAATATCGGCATCATCCTGGCCGGCATCGGCCTCACGCTGATTTTTCACACCTTTCATAAAGATGCGCTGGCGGCGCTGGCACTCACCGCGACGCTGTATCACACACTCAACCATTCTTTCATGAAAAGCCTGCTGTTCCTTGGCACCGGCTCGGTGTTGCACGCCACTGGCGAACGCAATCTCGGCAAGCTCGGCGGCTTGATCCATAAAATGCCCAAACTGGCTTTGCTGATGCTGGTAGGCACGCTAGCCATCGCCGGCTTGCCGCCGCTGAATGGCTTCGTCTCCGAATGGCTGCTGCTGCAAGCTTTTTTGCTTTCACCCGGCTTGCCGTACCCCTATCTCAACATGCTGGTACCGATTGCGGCGGCGGCATTGGTGCTGGCCGCTGCGCTGGCCGGGTATGTGATGGTGAAGTTTTACGGCGTGATTTTTCTCGGACAGCCACGCGATGAAAAAATTGCCCAAGCGCATGATGCGGGCATCTGGGAACGCATCGGTATGTTGTGCATGGTCGTCGCCTGCATAGCGCTTGGCGTGTTTCCCACCTTCGTCATCCTGCATATCGACTTTGTCACCGAGATGCTGGTGCACCAATCGCTCGGAAGCAGCGCAGCGAAAACCGGCTGGCTGTGGCTCACCCCGATCCAGGCCGAACGCGCCAGTTACGGGCCGCTAATTCTGTTGTTCATCATCGTGGCGGGCGGGCTGCTCACCATGCTGGCGGTGAAAAAGTATTATCACGGTCGCCTGCGCCGCGGCCCGGCATGGGATTGCGGCTACCCCGCGCAAACCGCGCGTATGCAGGACACCGCCGAAGGCTTCGGTCAGCCCATCCGTCAAATTTTCGAATGGTTTATGGGCGTAATCAAACAGGTTCCCACGCCGTTCGACATGCATCCGCATTACCACTCTGAAACGGATGACCGCTTGTGGAACCTGTTCTATGTGCCGATCAAGCAACTGAACGAGATGATCGGCAACCAGGTCGGCAAGTTACAGCACGGACGCATACACATTTACCTGCTGTATAGCTTCGTCACCCTGTTGGCATTGCTGGCGTTTATCCAATGAGCTACACGGCGCTTTCTTTTCAGTTTATACAGAACGTGCTGGTACTGCTGGCAGCCCCGCTGTTGCTCGGTTGGATCAACCAGTGCCGCGCCATGCTGCAGAATCGTAGCGGCGCGGGCATGTTGCAACCTTTCCGCAACCTGATTAAGTTATTTCACAAGGATGCCGTACTGGCCCATAACGCCTCCCCGCTGTTTCGTGCCACGCCTTATGTCCTGTTCGCCTGTATGTGGCTGGCGGCAGCGCTGGTGCCGACATTTTCCACCGACCTGCCACTCTCGCCTGCCGTGGATGTGATCGCCCTGGTCGGGATTTTTGCGCTGGCGCGGGTGTTCATCTCGCTCGCTGCGATGGACATCGGCACGGCCTTCGGCTCGTTGGGCGCGCGCCGCGAAATGCTGGTCGGCTTTCTCGCCGAACCGGCGCTGCTGATGGTGCTGTTCACCGCCTCCACCATCAGCCAATCCACCTCACTTATTACCATCGTGGAAACGCTGGCGCACAAGCAGTTCGTGCTGTATCCCAGCATGACCTTTGCCAGCGTCGCTTTTATCATGGTGCTGCTCGCCGAAAACGCGCGCGTGCCGGTGGACAACCCCGCTACTCACCTTGAACTCACCATGATCCACGAAGCGATTATCCTGGAATATTCCGCGCGCCATCTGGCGCTGGTGGAATGGGCCAGCGCGATGAAGTTGCTTGCCTACATGAGTATCGGTATCGCCTTGTTTGTGCCCTGGGGTATTGCCGAGAGCGGCGACTGGAAGGCGTTGCCGCTGGCATTGCTGCTGGTGTTCCTCAAGCTGCTGATCAGTGGCGCGGGTTTGGCATTGCTGGAAACCGTGTCCGCCAAGATGCGCATTTTTCGCGTGCCGGAATTCATGGGTACGGCCTTTCTGCTGGCCGTGCTGGGGCTGCTGACGCATTTCCTGCTGGAGGTGCCATCATGAACTTCACCGCACCTGCTTGCAGATATGCAGGATGGATAAAGCGCAGCAAATCCACCACGATTTCATGGTGCATCAGGGTAGATTCGCTGCGCTTAATTCATCCTGCCGTACCTGGAATGCCCGCATGAATATTCCATTCACCGCCCAGCTAATCAACATCTGCGCGGCATTGCTGCTGCTAATTGCCTTCGCCATGCTGTCGCAACGCCGCATCCTGTCATTGATTAACCTGTTCGCCATGCAGGGGCTGGTCCTCAGCATCAGCACAGCAGTAGTCGCCTACTCATCCAGCCAATCCCACCTGTACTATTCGGCGGCGCTGACGCTGGTGCTAAAAGTGCTGCTACTACCTTGGATATTGCACCGGCTGATCCGCAAGCTAAACATTAAATGGGATGTGGAAACCATGTTTAACATCCCGACCATCATGCTGATCGGTCTGGCGTTGGTGGTGTTCGCATTCAACCTGGCCGCGCCGATTTCGCATATGGCCGGCACCATCACCAAGAGCACGCTGGGCATCGCTATGGCCAGCGTGCTCTTGTCATTCCTGATGATGATCACGCGCAGCAAGGCGGTGCCGCAGGTTGTGGGTTTTCTCGCCATGGAAAACGGACTGTTCTTCGCTGCCACCTCCGCCACTTACGGAATGCCGATGGTGGTAGAGCTGGGCATCGCGCTGGACGTGCTGGTGGGCATGTTCATCCTCGGTATTTTCTTCTTCCAGATACGCGTGGCGTTTGACAGCCTGGACTTGAAGCATATGGAAAAGCTGAAGGAAGACTGACGTGGAAATTTTCTGGGTATTGGGCATCCCGCTGCTAGGTGGCTTCCTTCTGGCGCTATTCGGCACCCGCAAGGACGCGCCGGAAATTAATTCGACAGTGAGCTTCTGCACTCTGGCAGCCGCAACTGCGCTCACCATGCGGGTGATCTCCAGCGGCTCATTCACCGTTTGGGACGAGCAGTTCTTTGTCGATGCCTTCAATGTTTTTCTGGTCGCACTGACTGCCTTTGTCGGCTTCACTACCTCGCTATTCTCACGCCCTTACATGCGCATCGAGCAACATCATGGCAAGCTGAGCGTGAACATGTTGCGCCTGTACTACAGCATGTACCAGCTGTTCAGCTTCACCATGCTGCTGGCGCTGCTCACCAACAATATGGGCATCCTGTGGGTGGCGATGGAAGCGGCTACGCTCACCACCGTGCTGCTGGTGTCGTTGTACCGCACCCCGGCCAGCATTGAAGCAGCGTGGAAGTATTTCATCTTGTGCGGTGTTGGCCTCGCGCAGGCGCTGTTTGGCACCATTCTGCTTTATTTTGCGGCCGAAAAGATACTCGGCTCGGGCGGCACGGCGCTGTTGTGGACGCACCTGAACGTGGTAAAAACGCAACTCGAGCCAACCGTGCTGTCGCTGGCTTTCGTGTTTTTGCTGGTCGGTTACGGCACCAAAATAGGTTTGGTGCCGCTGCACAACTGGCTGCCGGACGCCCACGCAGAAGGGCCGACGCCGGTATCGGCAGTGCTCTCCGGCCTGCTGCTGAATGTCGCTCTGTACGCGGTTGTACGCTCCAAGGTGCTGGTGGACGGTGCGCTGGGGACTCACTTTGCGGGCAATTTCATGATGGGTTTCGGCCTGCTCAGCGTGGTAATGGCGGCATTTTTCCTGTCGCGCCAAAAAGACGTGAAGCGCATGTTCGCCTACTCCTCCATCGAACACATGGGGCTGATGACTTTCGCCTTCGGCATGGGCGGGCCGGTGGCCACCTTCGCCGGGATGCTGCACATGACGGTGCATAGCCTGACCAAGTCTGCTATCTTCTTCGCTGTCGGCCACGCCGCGCAAAAATCCGGCACACAAATGATGGACGGCATACGAGGCTTGATCAAGACTAATCCCACCGTAGGCTGGGGTCTGGCGTTGGGTACGCTGGCGATACTCGGCATGCCGCCATTCGGCGTGTTCACCAGCGAATTCATGATCCTCACCACCGCCATGCATGCCTACCCGTGGACTATGCCCTTCCTGCTCATTGCATTGGGCGTGGCGTTCGCCGCAATCTTCGGGCGCATGCAACAGATGGTGTTCGGCGAAACCGGCGGCCAGCGCTTACCGCATCCGCCCGCATTGATCCCGGTATTCGTGCATCTGGCGCTGGTGCTGCTGCTGGGGCTGTATATTCCGCCTTACCTTGCCGAGTGGTACCGGCAGGCTACGGCGTTGATAGGATAATGCGATGAGACTGGACGACTTCACCTCAATTTTCACTAAACTGCCAGGCGCCATGCCGGTGTGGCACGGTATAGTGAACGCGGAAGATCTGCACTCGCTGTGCGAGCAGGTGTTGCACGGTGGCGGGAAATTGGCCGCGCTGTGGGGCAGCGACCAAAGCGATGATTCTCAACAGCGCGGCCATTATGCGCTGCACGTGGCTTTGGTGAGCCCCCCCGGCCTGCTGGTATTGACGCTGCCGGTCAGTCATGATCATCCCGATTTCCCCGATCTTAGCAACCTGTTTCCGACGGCGAACCGCATGCAGCGCAGCGTGACGGACATGCTCGGCCTGCATCCCACGGGGAGTAGCGATCATCGCAAGTGGCTGCGCCATGCGGCATGGCCGAGCGACGTGCATCCGCTGCGTAAATCGTTCGACATTGCGGCCCGTTTTCCGCTTGAGGAAGACAACTATCCCTTCGTTGCGGTGACCGGCAACGGGGTGCATGAAATCGCTGTCGGCCCCGTGCATGCAGGTACCATCGAACCTGGCCATTTCCGCTTCTCCATTGTCGGCGAACGCGTGCTGCGCCTGGAAGAACGGCTGGGCTACAAGCACAAGGGCATCGAAAAACGCTTCGAGGGCATGACGCTGCAACAGGGCGGCAAACTTGCCGGGCGCATCTCCGGTGACACGACGGTAGGCTATGCATGGGCTTACGCACAGGCCGTGGAAAGCGTGACCGGTGCCGCGCCGCCTGAGCGTGCGCTGTGGCTGCGCGCACTGCTCCTCGAATTGGAGCGCCTGCTCAATCATCTCGGCGACCTTGGCTATCTCGGCAACGACGCGGCACTGGCATTCGGCTTTGCGCAATTCTGGATACTCAAGGAAGGTTTACTGCGCATGAACGGCGAACTGTTCGGCCACCGCTACCTGATGGATCGCATCGTGCCCGGCGGTGTGGCGTGCGACCTCGACAACGCTGGGCTGTTGCGTATTGCCGAAACACTGCGCCACCTCGAACACGAAACCGCCATCCTGAAAGACATTTACGAGGAACATGCAGGAATCCAGGATCGCTTTCTGACCACCGGACGCGTGACCCCCGAACTTGCCGCGAAACTCGGCCTGACCGGTCTGGCCGGGCGCGCCAGCGGGCAGGCTTGGGATGTGCGCGCGCAGTTCCCCTGCGTTCCATACGATCAACTCGACGTGCAAATGGCTACGCATCGCAACGGCGATGTGGCAGCACGTGTCATCGTGCGCTTCGAAGAAATCGCGGAATCCATCCGCCTTATCCGTCTGATGCTGGAACAACTCCCCGCAGGTGAATTGTTGACTGAAGTTGGCGACGCAGCGGAAGGAAGTCTGGGCATCGGCTGGGTGGAAGGCTGGCGCGGCGAAATTCTGCTGGCCTTGCATGTCGGCAAGAACAACCGCATCCACCGTCTGCATCCGCACGACCCCTCATGGCAAAACTGGCCGGTGCTGGAGCACGCCATCATGGACAACATCGTGCCAGATTTCCCGCTGATAAATAAATCGTTCAACCTGAGCTACAGCGGAGTGGATTTATAACTATGGATACCTCTGAAAACTGGAGCGAGCGGTTCGAGTGCATGGCGCACGGAGCGGAGCGACCAGGACATATCAGTAAAATAGGCGCGGAAGCGAGCACCGCGCAACGTAGCAATCGAATCGCGCAGTAGGTTTTCAGAGGTATTCCATGCTCCAGATCATCAAACAAATCCTCCGCACCGGCATCAAGACCGAAACGCCGCCGCAGCCGGACGATGCGCTGCGCGGCGAAATACAGCAGATCAATGAACAAATCATGCGCCATGTCGGCCGCGCATTAGCGATTCGCCACGTCGATGCTGGTTCCTGCAACGGCTGCGAACTGGAAATCCACTGCCTCAACAATGCCTATTACAACATCGAAGGGCTGGGCATACACTTTGTCGCCAGCCCGCGCCATGCGGACATGCTGTTGGTCACAGGCCCCGTGTCGCGGCACATGGAGATCGCCCTCCAGCGCACCTACGAAGCTACCCCAGATCCTAAGCTGGTAGTCGCCATCGGCGACTGCGGCTGCGACGGGGGAATTTTCGGTGAAAGCTACGCGAGCTGCGGCAAAATCGCCAATGTAATTCCTGTGGACGTAACCGTGCCCGGATGTCCGCCTACTCCCACCGCGATTCTGCAAGGGATTCTGACTGCCGTCAGCAGCCGCAAAACAGGGTGTTGAAAACTACTGCGAGGCAATGATGCTACGTTTGAAACCGGCTCAAAATGCTCATTTACTTTGTGTAAACTCCGCTTTTTCATCTGGTTCAGCCTTTGTAAGCCGGAATCGATTGAGCAGTTTGAGGCGCAGATGAAGAAGTGCTAAGCGCTGTTGATGTTGAGGCGGATGGCGAATGATTGAGCGCGTTCTGTCATAAACCAATATGCTTCTGAACAAAGCCCCGTTTAACCTGTCGAAGCCATAGGCAATAACAGACAGAAGGGAATCATGCAAACGGAAAATGTGACCTTGCTGGGATGGCAAGAGCGATTCGGGGCGGAAAAGACATGCTTGGATCAGTTGATCCGCTATCTCTGGCCGGAGGGGTTCATCTGTCCGCACTGTGGGCACGCACGATCAGGGCTGCTTTATTGGTGGACGGCATATTTACCAATGCATGGCCTGCACGCGTCAGGTATCGGCAATGGCTGGTACGATTTTCGAGGCCAGCAAACTGCCGATGGTGAAATGGTTCTGGGCTATTTACCTGATGGCTTCCGACAAGGGTGGCATCTCGGCCTTGCGTCTTGCACAGCAGATTGAGGTGTCGTGGATTATGGCACATCGGATGCTGCGCAAGATACGCATTGCCATGGGGCACCGCGACAGCCTCTATCGTCTGCAAGATATGATCGAGATTGACGATGCTCTGATAGGTGGCCGACGCAGTGGTTGAGGGGTGTCGTTCCATGGATAATGACATGAAGAATAAAAGCAAAATTAGAGCCAGCACAAAGTGTGTAACAATTTAAATTTGCTTCGTCTGAAAAATCAGTGGGTAACCACTGCCCTTAAAAATAAGATATCTATATGATATATATAAATATTAACATAGTTAAACTAGCTAATTATTTCAGGGGTGACTAACTATGATCGAAGAAAATAACTATAAAGACTTATCCACGGCGGCGTGCGTGGTCCCTACTTAGACCATGAACGCTCGACGCGGTGGGTAAGTCGACACCACCAATTTAAATAATTGAGAGCCTTGAAGGCTTACAAATAACGGTCAATTTTCCAAAAAAGACCCACTAATTTCACGGACGAACCAACAATTTAATGAATAACAATGTTATTTGGTCAAGTTAGGTGATGGGGAAATACTCCAAAACATTACGATTTTCGACCAATAACACGCTTTTTCCCATCAAGATACATGATTGTACTCAATACGCGGCTCGTATTTCTAATTTCAGTCGTGCATCTTCCTGCGCAAGCTATGGAAGTGAATAGCCATGTCAAGTGCACTCGCAAGATGTTTCTACACATATGGGGCACGGCAAGCCGTGTGGGCCGATTTTTAACAGGTCGCGCTTCATTTTGATTTCAGTCATTTCCCGCTAAATTTTGGGTAACGTAGAATTTGGGAGACCTGAGTAGTAGAAGATAATTGCCCTCCAATATGGTATTTAGTTTTTGCGGAAACAAAATCCAAAAAGGAGGGCAATATGGGAGCGACCCCACAGCAGAAAGATATTACGATTGAATTTGACTGTCAATTCAGAGTCAACATGGGGCGGAGTGATTTTTCGTCGATTATGAAAGCGTTTCTTATGTTGTTGCCACAGTTGCTGGAAGATTTCTTTCAGAAAGTGCTGGTTGCTTTCGGCGAATACGAGATGACCCGGGAGAAAAAATCATTTGTCTGTAAATGTTGTGGCAACGACACCAAATTTATCTGGAAGACGCGGCATGGCAAGGCGACGACCGTTCTCACCTGGTTTCGCTATATCACGCTCAAACAGTTGCAGGTGGAATGCAAGGAGTGCGGCAGTAAGCAGTACATCACCCGGATGTTGCTAGGCATGGAACCCAGGAAGAGAGTTCCCGAAGAAACACGGCGCAAGTTGGCTCTGCTGGGCGCGTTGACCTCCTACCGCGTGGCGGAGAAGTTCGGCAAGATGTTCGGGTGGGCGATAGACAAGATGACGATTTGGAAGTCGGTGCAACAGGTTGGTGCCGGGATGGAATTTGTTCTGGACGAAAATGAAGAGCCGCGTTGCGAGGCGGATGGAACTGGCGTTGGGATTACCGGGATCGCCAAACGGGGCAAGGAGTTGAAGGTGTTGGTGCAGTACAAAAAAGGCGGCGGAATCAGGGTGGCGGGCATTGATATCGGCAACTACAACGGTTCCTGGGATAATCTGTTTGAAAAAAGCGTTGAGGTCATCAAGAAATTCAAGGCGCCTTTTTTGCTTTTGACAGACGGTGATACATCTATTTTTGATAGCCTGAAAGGAAAGGTGACGGTCTTGGTTCAGCGATGTTTGTGGCATATCCCCTACCAAGCGCAGTACGTCTTATGGTCGGACGGCGTGAAACGAAAAAGCAAGGAATGGTTGCATGTCGTGGCGGAGCTGATGGAGATATGCGCGATCAGGTCGTTGGTGGATTGCCCCGATACGATCAGAGCCATGCTGGAATCCAAGAGAGCGCGCCTGGAAAAGGTTATCGCTTACTGTAAGGAAAAAAAGTACGGGCATTGCGTGGCTTATCTTGAGAATGCTCGTGCGGACATGTTTACGGCTTTGGAGAATCGCTTGGAAGGAAAGACGACAAGCCGGGTAGAAAGGCTGTTCAGGACGGTGAACATGAGGGTCAACGTCAGCAAGTGGAGTACGGAAGGGGCGCTGAATGTCACCAAAGTCAGACTCGCATATTATTACAACGGGTTCGACGCTTGACGGTGACAAAGTGACGGCATAACGGAGAGCATTATTTCAGGTCTCCTATTGACAACGCTACCACTACCAAATTTTGGCTAATAGTATATATAGTGCTTCGTTTTTCTTCGAACAAAGCTTACCCGCCTTATCAGCTCGGAGTGGGGGCTGAAGGTCGCATTGTCGAAATACCGGAAACGTGAAATTGACAGGTTCACTAGATATATGGCGTTTCTTCTATCGGCTCAGCAGGCCGTGATTTTGCTTTGTTCGCAGATCGTCGAGCACTTTGTCGGACAACTTCCATGTATGTCACCCTTGATCCTTACGATCAGCTCTGTCCAGTCTCGTGAAAATGCCAGCATCGTGTTGTCGTCGTTAACGTGGATACTGACGGGAGCAACAGTTCTATGTCCCAGCTCATATGCAAAACTTGACATAAAACCAAGTTTTTTGCGTATGACTTGGATATTTACATGAAGAGGGGAGAGTCAACACTGGTGTTGCCATTTCGATTTATCCGGAACCAGTTCCCGGATGTCGTAGAAGTCCGCATCCCCAGAAAATGGACCGATGATCTTTTTAGACTGAACGGACAGCATGGGAGGGACAGGCCCGAATGGTGCAATGCCCAGATGAAATAACTGCATGCGCTTGAAAATTGTTAGGCTGTGAAAACATTAGCAAATGGTGACTATCACGCCATCGTCATTCATGGTGCGCTCCGCAAGAACCGCATCATCGAGCGGCGATAAAGCGATAGCTTCCGCACTATCAGATGCCCGGGTTTTCGTCTTGCGCGATTTTTTTTTAGGTGTTTCTACTGCCTCGTCTGCGGGGCTATCCGTTTCCGCCTGATCGGATTCTACCTGAGCATCCTGCTTAAGCTTCTGCGCCGCACTGAACGCGCGCGTCAGGATTGCAGAAATTTCTGCCGAAACTCCCAGCGTCTTCCTGCGCCATTGCCGCTCCAATGCGCCCTTCGCATCGTCGGCAATGAATCCGGCAATCCATGTTGAATGCACCAGCTCCATCAACCTGTCTAGCTCACGGATCATTTGCAGATATTGGCCGGATTTGTTGCATGTTATTTTGGCTTGGTAAGTTGTGACATTCGTGTAATTGACCCTGCCAATCTCAATGCCGTTGTCCTCGGCGATCTTCTTGAGCCGCGCGCTTTCATTGCGCAGATTTGCAAACGCATTGTTGATCAAGTGATCGACCGCACCGTTAACGGTCATTATTTCGTTATCATTTTTGAGGACTGCTGGCAGAACAACGCTCAAGCTATGCAGTGCCGAATCGCATTTCTCGTAGCCGTTTTCAAAAACAGCCTGGGCGGGTGACGAATGTATCTTCACCTCTTGGGTGAGGAATGGATTGCTGAACTCATCAGACTTCCTTTTTGGTGCAACTTTCACTGTTATACCGTTTTCCACGAATTTCTCCTCTGCGGTTCTTGAACCAAAAAACAGAACAATTACAAAACTAAATAGTGAAACATGGCTTCAGAAAAAATCTGATCGAAAGTCGGCGATTTTGCGGATTATCCTCATGGAAGAAAGAATAAAACTTGTGTAGTGTCTGCCACATCTTGCTTCATGTGCTTAATGCCTTGAGCTGATATTGGCGGCTGACCAATCAAAACAAACAGAAGACGAGCAATTGTCATAACCACCCAGCGGGGACATCGTTCCCCGCAAGGGTCATGGTGTCTTCGTTTTATTTCAAAAAGGAGACACAAAATGAAACGCATCGTCAGAGACTTGCCTATACAGGTTTACCACTCCAGTGAGGCAATATCACACAGCGGGATTGTTCAACTACTCAAGTCCCCAGAACACTACCTGCAATACAAAACGGGGTCAGTCGAGCCAACGCCAGCAATGGAATTCGGTTCGGCATTTCACGGCTTTATCCTTGAACCTGAGGTCTTTGCCAAAGATTATGTGCTCGCGCCGAAGCTCGACCGACGCACCAAGGAAGGCAAGGAAATTGCCGCAAAGTGGGATGCTGAAAATGCGGGCAAAACGCCATTAAGCGCAGACCAGATGGACACACTTGCTGCAATGAGGGTAAGCGTTTTCAATCATGCGGGCGCAGCCAAAATGCTTGACGATGGCGAAGCTGAGACATCTCTGTTTTGGACTGATGATTACACGGGATTGCCGTGCAGGATACGTCCAGACTGGATGAGCGAGTACGGTATGGCAGACCTTAAAAGCTGCTGTGGTGCGAGCAAAGACAGCTTCTCCAAAGCAATTGCCAATCTTGGCTATGACGTGCAGGCCGCTTTTTACATTGACGGCATGAAGGCGGTGACTGGAAAATCAGTCAACTTTTACTTTATCGCAGTGGAAAAAAATGCACCGTATTCGACGGCTTGTTACATCGCCAGCCAGGAAATGATCGAAGTAGGGCGTGCCAAGTATCGCGGTGCGCTTGAGTTGCTGAAATGGTGCCAGGAAAACAATCATTTTCCCGGCTATCAACCGAGCGGAGAGATTGAGAGTATCGATCTTCCGCGCTGGGCAGCAAATTTCGATATCGAAGCGTAACAACAACCCTATCGGGGACACGTCCCCGACCAGGGTTTGTGTCCCCTTTTTTATTTCAAATGAGGAGACGCAAAATGGGAATCATTATCTTGATAATGCTGGCGTGGGCCCTATATTCGGCCATTCGAGCTGTGATGGTATTTATCAAACCACGCATGAGAGCAAAGCCTGCAACCAGGACTGCGGCAGCATCAATGCCAAACGAGCCAAACTGGGCAGAGCTTGAAACACCCACATTCATTAGGCGTGGGATAGCCTTTCCTGTTCTGACTGAAAAGAAGAAGAGGGTGCGAAAGAAAATTCAAGTTGCTGCGTAATGCAGTGACGTGAAAAAAACGGCTGGCCTTGCCGAAAGGTAAAACAGCATTAACCATCGTTTCGGGCAACCGGTTCGATTCAAGCAACCCCACGGGGACATTTATTGTCCTGATGGGGCGTGGTGTCTCCGTTTTTTTGTTTTAACAAAAAGGAGAAACACCATGTCATTACAAGCACTCAAAAACATCAACCGTACCGCCGCAGCCAAGAACGAGCAACCCCAAGGCTTCCCGGCAATGCTTGAACAGTTCAAGGGAGAAATCGCCCGCGCGCTGCCCAAGCACATCAATCCTGATCGCATGGCACGCATTGCGCTCACGGCGTTCCGCATGACCCCGAAGCTGGGGGAGTGTGATCCGCGCAGTGTGTTTGCTGCCGTCATCCAGTCCTCGCAACTGGGACTGGAAGTCGGGCTAATGGGCGAAGCTCACCTTGTTCCGTTTGGCAACCAATGCCAACTCATTCCGGGTTACACCGGATTGATGAAGCTGGCGCGTCAGAGTGGATTGGTACAGGACATCTATGCACACGAGGTACGCATGAACGACACGTTCGCGCTAAAACTCGGCATGGAACGAAGCCTGGAGCACGAACCGCTGACTGCACCGGGTGGTTTTCCCGCGTCTGATGAAGAACGCGGAGAGGTGGTTGGATTCTATGCGGTAGGCGTTCTCAAAGATGATAGCAGGACGTTTGTCGCAATGGGCCGTAAAGAAGTTGAAAGCATCCGTGATGGCAGTCGCGGCTACCAAGCAGCCAAGAAGTACAAGAAGGAATCCGTCTGGGATACCGACTTTGTGGCGATGGGGCTGAAAACAGTCATTCGACGCATCTGCAAGTTCTTGCCTAAATCCCCCGAGCTTGCAACGGCACTGGCGATGGATGAAAAAGCGCATGCAGGGCAAGGTCAAAACCTGAATCTGAACGATGTGATCGACGGCAGTTACGCGCCGGTTGATGTCGTGGATGAGTCAGTGGAGATCAATGAAAAAGCGCCCGCCAAAACCGAGAGCCAACCGCAATCGCCAAAAGAACTGAGCAAACTAGAAAAGCTGGGCAAGGTTGTCGCGGCTTTGAAATCAGCCAGCACTGTTGAAGCATTGGATGAGATCTATATCCGTGCTGAAGTGGATCTGGAGGATGCAGAGCTTGAGGTCGCTCTGCGCGAGTATCGCCAATACAAAGACGCGATTATTGAACAAGGCAGCCTGGTTTAATCACCCTCACGGGGATATCGTTCCCCTCAGGGAAATATCAGAAAGTCGGAGAAGATCGTTACGTCACAAAAATTGTTGTCTCCGAGATGAAAATGCTCGGTGGCAACAAGACGGATGGTGAGTCGCACGTTGCAGCACCAGCAACTGCTGCGTCCGCTGCCAACAAAGGCAAAACCACTAAGGCAAAACCACAAACACAGGCCCAAAGCCTGAATTTGACGACGGATCTTTTTTGACGAGGGACCTTTCTAAAACTCAACCACCCACCGGGGGAATCATCCCCCATGGGGTGCTTCTTTGCCGGTGGTTTTATAACCACCCGCCCACACGGGACACACATGAACATCCCGCTGGGTGCTCTGGTGTGTCCCGTGTGGGATATACCAAGGAGGCATCATGGAAGCGAAAGAATTGAAGTTGTTGGCCGCAGGACGCTGGGCAAGCATTGTTACATCGCTTGCCCCGCATCTTGGCTCAGGCAGTAGAGCGCACGCCGAATCATGTGCCGTGCCCCGTGCATGGCGGGACAGATGGATTCCGGCTGTTTCGGGATTTTGATGAGACAGGCGGCGGTGTGTGCAACACATGCGGCATCCATCACGATGGATATACGCTACTCATGTGGGCGAACGGGTGGGATTTTCTCACTACCCACCGCGCCATACACGACATGCTATTGGGAAGCGGCGAGAAACATTACGCGCCCTTGCCAGCCAAAAAATTGTGTGTCAAAAAAGAGGAAAACAGGCAAGACATTCGCGACTCTCTGAATCATGTGTGGAAAGTTAGTGTTCCTCTGACATCACCCGAAGCGCGGGCAGCAAGGTTGTATTTTGCGAACCGTGGAATCGGACAGATCGACTATCGAAAAATTGATAGCAAGATGATCCGTTTTGTCCCTTTGCTTGAGTATTACGAAAAGGGAAAGCTGGTCAACAGGTATCCCGCCATTGTCACGATGGTGTGCGATGCAAACGGTCGTTCTTCGACCGTACATCGAACCTACATTACACACGATGGTGAGAAAGCCAAAGTCCCGTCCCCCAAGAAAATGATGCGGCACTGTGCCGATAATTTGTTTGGTGCGATGAGGATAGCGACACAAGGTGATAGCAGGGTATTGGCAATCACAGAAGGCATCGAAACAGCACTGGCCATCATGGGTACTTTCAATGTGCCTGTATGGGCTGCTGGAAACGCCTACTTGCTGGAAAACTTCGTGCCGCCAAAAGGTGTTGATGTGGTGATCTATGCTGACAAAGACCGGCCTTCCATGATTCATCCAGAAGGTCACGGATTAAGTGCGGCGAAGTCACTGGTAAAACGCCTGTGGAAAGAAGGCGTAAAGGCCAGCATCAAGCTACCTGACACAGATATTCCGCAAGGAATGAAATCTGTTGACTGGCTGGATGTTATCAATAGCAATGCCTATCAGGCAATCATCAAAAAAACTGCCGCACGGTAAGCAGTCCAGTCTCATGGACATGCCTGCCCAAGTTGGTTTTACCTCGCTTGCGGGGCTTTTTATGACGCATTCGATGAGTGCGCCATAAAAAGAGAATTCATCCTCATGGCTATGCCTTGAGTTGAAATTGGCGGCTGACCAATCAAAATAAACAGAAGACGAGCAATCGTCATAACTACCCAGCGGGGACACGTCCCCGCCAAGGGTTTGTGTCCCTTTCTTTATTTAAAGGAGACACAAAATGAATATCAAAAATTGCAGCACACCTGACTTGTTGTCCTTACTGGTTGGAAAAAGGATGGCTAAAAAGCTATCACAAGTTCCACTTTCCGTTTTATTTGGAATGCGTGCAAATCGTCAGGAAATGGTTTGCGAAAACGAAGCTCCGTATGTGCCCGCCCCCATCATCTCGGCAGCCAAGGAGTTGTTTGTGCGCGCACTTGAAGAGGACATCCACAACCACCCCGTATCCTTTACTGCACCACAGGTGGTCAAGGATTACTTGAGGCTGGTGTTGGGTGGACGGCAGCAGGAAGTATTCATGGTGCTGTTTCTCGATGCCCAGCATCGTCTTATCGCTTCGGAAGAGCTGTTTCACGGGACGCTCACACAAACCAGCGTGTATCCACGCGAGGTTGTCAAACGCGCCCTGATACACAACGCGGCAGCGGTAATGCTGAGCCACAACCATCCTTCAGGGCTGGCAGAGCCAAGCAGCGCCGACCGCATGCTGACTGATGCACTGAAGCAAGCCCTTGGATTGGTAGATGTTCGAGTTCTCGATCACATTGTGATCGGCGAGCAAGAAGCATTGTCTTTTGCCGAACGAGGTTTGATATGAGTGTGCCTGAAAGAAAGACGTATCTGTACTTCATCAATCTTGACGAACGCGGCGAGTTTTATGCTGATGTTCGTGATGAAAGCAATAACACCATTTTCGAGATCAAGGGTTTTGATATTTTTGAAGATGGCTGGATGCGGAACAAGAATGACCTTATGGGGCTGAGAAACCATTTGGTTGGTCTTGGAGTGATGAAGGATGACGATTATTTAACCAGAGAAGCTTGAATTTAACCTACGCGGGGACACTTCCCCGCAAGGGGCATGGTGTCTCCGTTTTCCATATAAAGGAGCGCGCCATGTTTTTTGAAAAGACGTTAGACAAGCGTAGCAAAAAAGTGATGATTGATTTTGTGACTGGCCATTACAGGTACAACACAATGAACAGTTGGAATCGCTCGACAAGCTATGCGCACAACATAAAGTTGCACAAACTGGGTCTGACTTCCGAGCAATTGAATGCAGCATACGACATGCTGCAAACGGATTTTTGGGACGAAATCGACCAGCCAATTGCAGACTTCACCTCAGAAATGAGTGGGAGATACACGATTGGAACCAATGGGCGATCCAGTGGCTACCTCGTCCTTTACAACAGCAAGTATGAGTTGACTGGACACAAGTCGCACTGTCGCACCTGCGGCCAAAGAAATTACCGTTATGTTTATACGCCTGACGCTACGGCAGAAGGCGTGATAACGGCTGCGGTGATTGCCAGGGATTACACCATTGGCAACAGGTGTGGCGCATGCGGCGCTGAAGGAGAATATGGCCGCGTCAATTACACGTTGCCACCAAAACGCTTGTCGGTGTATCCCGGAAAGAGCATCGACCAGAATGAGGAATTTTCTGAATGGTCGATGTCAGAACTTCGTAATCACGTTGAACTGGTTCGCCGGTTCGATCAGGCGTGTGACGAAATTCGGGATAATTTCATTGAGCTGATTAGGAGTTGCAAGGTTGTCGAAGAGGTTGTAATGATTCCCAAGACCGTGAAGCGGATTGAATGCTGCCACGCATCTTGAAATAAGTAATAAGCAATTCGTCGGTTAATCCGGCGAATTTAACCCACGCGGGGACACTTCCCCGCAAGGGCATGGTGTCTCCGTTTTTTTCATAAAAAGGAGAACACCATGCAAGAAAAATCAAATCGCGCCAACTGGGGCAAGTTGTTTTCGGATGCACTGACCTGCCCCGGAAAAGTATCTGAGGCGTACTCGGTATTCCACGATTACAGCCTCGGCAATGCCATCCTCGCCGCCATGCAGCTAACCGTAAGGGGTCTGGTGTTGACTCCGATTGCTTCCTTCAACAAGTGGAAGAAATTGGGGCGATGCGTGAAGAAGGGCGAGAAGGCAATTGCCTTGGTCATGCCGGTGACCGTCAAAACCAAGTCTGCTGATGAGGTTGAAAACGGTGCCGGATCCAATGACAACGCCAGGGAGGCAGGAAGTTCTGGACGCACGATGTTTGCGCTGAAAAACAACTGGTTTTCTCTGGATCAAACAGAGGGGGCGGACTACACCAACGAGGTGGTGATTCCAGAATGGAACAAGGCGCAAGCCTTGTCCGGTCTGGGAATCACGGAACAACGTTTTGAGTTGCTGGATGGAAACACGCAAGGGTATGCCATCCCCAACAAGAAATACCTTTCCGTGTCTCCCGTAGCGCTGATGCCGTGGAAGACGCTTTTCCACGAAATGGCCCACTGTCTGATGCACTCGACAGAGGCGCAGATGGCGGACGGCGATTTGACGCGGAAAGACATCAAGGAGGCCGAAGCTGAAGCGGTGGCCTATCTGTGCTGTGCAACACTTGGATTGCCGGGACTTGAAGAAAGTCGTGACTACATTCAGGGCTGGTTGGGTTCAAAGGAGCAATCCGAAGAATTCGGCAAAAAGAGCGCATCACGGGTTTTTTCAGCCGCCGACAAGATACTCAAAGCCGGCACCAAGTCTGCGCAAGTGGATGAGGTGAGCAAATGACCGATGAAAACTGGATTGACTTCACCAAGCCGATCGGTGATGTTCATTCCAAGATTTCCGCAAATCAAATGTAGTCAACTTTTTCCAATCACACTTTTCCAATCACCAAAGGGGGATGCGTCGAGTCCCCCAGGGGCTTGGTCTATCCCTCAAGGGCACTAACCAAAGAGGGATACAAAATGGAACATCAAACAATCACCAACATCCGTGTTGGCAGCCTTCTGGCTGGAAACAATCCGCGTACCTATTTCGATCCGGTAGAGATGGCGGAATTGGAAGCATCAATCCTGGCAGCAAAAGGAGTGATACAACCGATTCTGATTCGTCCGGTCGAAGGCGGATACGCAATCGTAGCTGGTGAACGTCGCGCTCGCGCATCAAGAAAGGTATTTGGTGATGACTATGAAATTCCGGTCATCGCCAAAGCGATCTCTGCCGAAGAAGCCGATGACATGGCGCTGATTGAGAACACCCAACGCGCCAACATGAGCCCCACCGAAGAAGCCGCAGCAGCCGCCAAGATTCTCGGTCGTTGTGAAGGCAACAGAGATGAGGCAGCAAAGCGTCTTGGTTGGTCACGCAGTACGCTGGATAAGCGTCTTGCGCTGATGAACTGTAGTCCGTCCGTGATGACTGCTCTCAATGAACGCAAGATCCAATTGGGTCATGCTGAATTGCTGGCGGCGGCACCGAAGGACAGACAGGAAAAGGCGATTGTGAACCTGCTGGCTCAAACAACACTTCCAAGTGTTGCTGAATTCAAAGCAGGATTGGAGGGAATTTCACGGTCGATGGCATTGGCAATCTTCGATAAAGCAGACTGCACAAGCTGTCATCACAACAGTGGGAACCAGCAAGCATTGTTCGCCGAAGCCGTCTCTGGCGGGCATTGCACCAACAGCGAGTGTTTCAATAAGAAGACTGAGGATGTGTTGGAAACCAAGAAAAAATCCTTGGAAGAGAACTGTCCTCGCGTTGTCATCGTCCGACAGGGCGAAAACAACACGGTCATCAAGTTGATCGCAGAAGGTGCAACCGGCGTTGGTGCCGAGCAAGCAGCGGCATGTCGTAGTTGCAAGTCGTTCGGAGCGGCAATCAGCGCGATACCCGGTAAAGTGGGCAACGTGTATGAGTCACAATGCTTCGATACCTCATGCCACACGAAAAAAGTTGGTGAACGCTTGTTGGCGGAAAAGAAAGCGGCTGTAAAGCCAGCGACTGCTCCAACAGCGTCTAAACCTGCCGGTTCAAAGCCTGTAGCCGGGAATGGCGCGGAGAAATCCACTGCCACTTCCAAGGCTATCGTGACATCGGTTCAAGACACGCAGCGTGTCGTGGATTATCGTATCGGTGTCTGGCGCAAGGCGTTGAAGAAAGAATTGTTCGCAGATCCACATAAGAACCTGTGCATGCTCATCGGCATAATGATGACACGCGGCGGAACGAATGTGTCATCTACAAAACTGGCATCCGGCTTTGAAACGATGACATCGCAAAAGCCCCCCGTCAGTAATGTCGGCGAAGCTGCTGTGATGGTGGCGGAAGTTGACGACAAGGTGCGCTCGCAGATGTTGTCCGGGATCGTAATTTCAATCACGGATAGTATCGAGAAGTCATATCTGCCGGAAATGCTCAAGTTCATGCAAGTGGATTTGGTAAAACACTGGAAGTTGAACGCAGAATTCCTTGATCTACTCACCAAGAGTGAGATCGAGGTGATTGCGGAAGAGCTTGGTCTGAAAGCCGCGCTTGGCGAGAAATACGCCAAAGCGAAAAGCGGTAAGAAGGACGAGTTCATCAAAGCACTGATGGAGATTGAAGGCTTCGTGTACGAAGGCAAAATTCCCAAAGTGCTGAAACATGCAGTAGATTAAACTTCACCCACCCCTTCGGGGGTGGGTTTTTCAAAGCACATCGGAAGGCGTGTTTTGCAAAGCGGATTCACACCCAACGCTTATTGCGTTGAGTTGATATTGGTGGCTGGCCAATCCAAACAAACAGAAGACACGCAAGTGTCAATGAATCACCCAAAGCAGCACTCACCCAAGCGGGGACATTGTTCCCCTTGGGGCATGGTGTCCCTTTTTTCGTTTCACCAAAAAGGAGATTCACCATGTTCAAAGAGCTTCAACCATTACTGTCCACGCTGGCTAGCTTGACCGTCTCTCTGGTCGCAAATGCGGATGGCACCATCACAGTGACTGTCACACCGCATGGGGGCAAAGCGGGCAATGTTCTCGACACCCCATTGTCTCTCACCGGCACTGCCGCTGAGTTCGATGATGGGTTCGTTGAGCATCTCAATAGCTATGTGCCCAAGCGTCAAACCTTGGCCGACCAACTGGCTGCTACAGAAGCGATTCTGGAAGCGGCACAGAAGGAAGCTGCTGACAAAGCGAAGAAGTCGATCGCCAAGCCAGCAAAAACGGCATCTCCCACTACCACGGACAACCCCGAAGGATCGGATGATGACAATGAAGGTGATGATGACACTGGCGCGTGCTGCACTGCACCGGCTTCGACAGAACCGACATCAATAACTTCCGCACCTGCGGCTTCGACAGAAGCCAAGGGTTTGTGGGAATAGGGGGGGATGACGAAATGGCTATCCAAACCACAATACTGAATCGCACCTTTGCGTACAGCGGCTTGACCCTTCCTGATCCCGGGAAAGGTTTGTCGCTGGAAGAAGTCCGCGATGTCTATGCAGCCACTTACCCTGAACTGATCTCGGCCTCCATCGAGGGGCCGGAAAAGAAGGGGGACAACTTGGTCTACACGTTCAAAAAGGGCGTGGGGACGAAGGGCTGATCATGGGGTCATCACTGAAGGCAAGGCTTAAAGCCTTATCCAAGGATGACTCCTCAACCAAGCAGACAGGGCTAGTGATAGCCCCGTTTGTTTCCAAAGAGGAGCAATCATGTGTCAACGCATTGGTTCAACTCGTGCGCTCGTCAAAGAGCACGCAGAAGGAAGACCTGTTGCTACCTCCTTCGGGAGCGCTGCCACTGGTTTTCTGACGCTACCTTTCATCTCTCAGCACGTACCGGTTACTTCGGTGATTGATGAGGGTGATGGGAGATGGTTGCAGACGGCCAAGTTGTGCGCAGAGCTGGTTGAGGATGACGAACTCGTTATTCATGACAAGACATCGGCGCGCGACATCATCGGTCAATCACTATCTGTGTGGGCTTCAAAACACTGCGCAGAGATACAAGTGCTGGATAAATTCGAGCTTGTCGCAAGTCTGGATCGAGATGCTTTCGGTCTGGATTACGAAGGTGAGCCAGAAAAGAAACTTCTGTACATCGGGTTTCAATCACAGCAAACAACGCCATACATCAACGTCAAGGCGAAAGTCGAGATGTTGGAGGCGGTGCATCCAGGTCTCGGTCGTACCGCAGTCAGCATCGCGGAATTGGCCGGTTATCGGACGTTCACGGCGTTCACGCCGCAAGTGGCTCTTCATTACGCCTCATATCTGTACTGGTGTGGGACGGACAATGATGAGGATTTCAAAGAAGAGATGGGAGCAGTGGGTGATGAGGGCGAGCTTGACGAAGATACATTGTTGCCAAGCCAGTTCTTAGCATCATTTCCAAGCTGCCTCGTCAGCGGCGAAGGGCTTGAACGTGATGTGATTCAACGTATCGCAACCAGCACGGAAACGGCGGGCGAAACGGCGCGGGTCATCTTGTCCGTCATGGACTTGATCGATCAGGATGCACGATTGCCTTACCTCAATAACTTTTATGGGGAGCCGGTCTTCTTTTCCTGCTACATGGGGACAGGAGACGACATGCTGGGTCGTGTGATTGACGACTTTTATCAAAGCACGAGCGACGGCGGTGAATATACCGACATTTATGGAGTGGCTGAAGTCGCATTCAACAAGAGGGCTTTTCTGAAATGGAAGGCCGAAATGGAGAAAGGCTTCGCGCTCTACACACAACTTGATCGCCTGATGCGCTGCATCGGTGATGTTCAATAAAGGAGGCATCATGCAAATTCAAGCAGCATGCGTGTCTGGCGCACAGAAGGTGTACGGAATGTCACACGCGATCCTGTTGTATGGCGAACGCGGCGGACAGACAGTATTCGCTTCAGTGCATGACATTCAAACAAGCAACGAGGGCGTAGCAACCATCGCAGCGGGTACACCGGTCTCCAAGACTGGCCTCGTGAAAATGATGCAAACCCTCGTGCCGGAGGATTATGCGCCGGCAGAGTTGTTGGGGAATCACATCCTCGCCAAAGGGAGCGACTACCTTGTGTGGTACTGCAAACCCCAGAAGCGTCAGGTGTGGTTCAAGAACGATGAAGTTGGGCAAGATGTAAGCGCAAATACCCATCAACCCGGACTGGTGTTCATCATCGGCAAGGGACATTGGTATGTGTTCGCCGTCAAAGGCAACAAGCGTCCAACATCGAGCACGCCACTGTATGTGGCTCCATACCTCAACGTTTGGAAAGGTGGTCGCATCTGTACTGGCAACATTGAAACGCCGAAGGGTGAATCGAAGTTCAGTGCGGAAGCATGGGAAGAGGCTTTTTTCCGAAGCTACTTCACCCATCCGAACGTCCACGAAAAAGATGCACTGACAAAATATCGCGGCGGCATCTTTGCGTTGTGGCGTGCGCTGATGAAAGGCCGGACATTCCCGACTGAATCATTGGTGCGCGCTGGTGAGACGCTTGGTCAGGCATTTGAAAGGACGGTGAAGCATGGACAGTCGTGACGTTGCGCTGCAAAGCGTGATGCCCACGGTAATGGTGCCACGCTACTCTGAACTGAAAGAACTGGCCACGGCAGGTGATCGCATTTTGATGGCCGCCAACGGTGTCTGGCTGGAAGTTTGCCGCGCATGGTTGTATGCGCGCGTGCTGGTCGCAAAGCCTTCAATCATCCCGGTTCCATACGGGCAAGTGAGTGAGGTAATGCGGTTCGGCTTTGGCAAGCTGCCAAGGGCAATGGTCGCTCAATTTATCGAGCAGGCCAGAGCCAGATGCCCAAACGAGTGTGCTGCTTGGGTCGTCTGGAATCAACGGACGAACGAGTGGAGGCTGATGATGCTTGAAGAGACATCGGTCGGGCCTGGTCATGTCAACGTCAACCTGCCAACACTGGAGGAAGACGAACACATGGTCATGGATTTGCATTCGCATGGGCTGACAGAAGCGTTCTTTTCCAGAACGGACAACAAAGATGATCGAGGTGCAACAAAAATAGCCGGAGTCATTGGAAATCTTGATAAGCCGGAGGTGACAGCATCATTTCGCCTCTGTGCGAACGGGATGTTTGTGTCACTTCCATTTGATAGTCCGCAAGGGCAGGAAGGAACCACATGATCCATAACATCGAATCACGCCTGCTCACGCGGGCGGTAAAGGTGGTGTTGGTTGGTGCTGGTGGCACCGGTTCTCACGTCTTACGACGGCTGTCCAACATGCACCTGGCAATGGTCGAACTGGGGCATCCTGAAGGTTTGGATGTCTTGGTGGTAGATCCAGACACTGTGTCTAAAACCAACGTCGGTCGGCAGAATTTCTGGCCATCCGATGTTGGGCAGCCAAAGGCCGAAATACTGGTCAACCGCTGCAATATGTTGATGCAAACGGGATGGCAGGCTGAAATTGCGAAAGTCACTGACGATTCGCGGTTCAACTCCCAGCCGGACATTGTGATCGGGTGCGTCGATAACAGGAAAGGCAGGGCAGCGATACTCAAAGCGCTCAAGCGCAGCGTGTACCGCGCATCCTGCTACTACTTGGACATCGGCAATCGTGAACATGATGGTCAAGTGGTGCTGGGCGAGATCTTCGGTGAGAGCTTCAAACGGGAACATCGTTTGCCTCACATCGCCGATCTTTACCCTGACATTATCGACGGGTCGCTGGATGCTACAGACGATACGCCCAGTTGCAGTTTGGCTGAAGCGTTGGAGAAACAATCGCTGTTCATCAACGACACGATGGCGAATGCGGCTTGCAACTTGTTATGGGAGCTTTTTCGTTATGGACGGCTCACGCATCACGGCCAATTCGTCAACATCAAGTCAGGGCGCGTAACGCCCTTGGCCATCGATCCCGAAGCGTGGAAGCGCTTTGGCTACGATGAGAATGCAAAACAAAAGCGGTGCAGTAAGGCCGCGAAGAAGTAGGTAGTTAGCAACGAGTCCCATCCGCGACGTTTGCGGATAGGGACACGATGAGTCCCCTTGTTGGAAATAGCCATCAGGGGGCTTCACTAAGTCATCACTGATTTAGTGAAGCCCCTGGTTGGCTTCTTCTACCAATAACACAAAGGAGAATCATCATGCCGTTATCTGCTGAAATGTACGAATTTTTTGACAAGGTGGCCAAGAAGAACTTCAGCTTGGCTTGCGATGTGTACTATGCTCTTACAAATGGGCAGGAAATAACGCCCAGCATACGAGCCAAGGTACAAGAGGCGTTGCGTCTTTCACATTGATGGGCGCAACAAAAAAAGAAGAGCCAGCGCATTCGTGCGCTGGTTTTTTTTCGAATGTTTTTCGATCAGCTATGCTCGATTACTCGAGCAATATCTCCACGGCAATCCGAACAAATACCGACCAGCAACAAGTTTCCGGCTTTGACTACGCCGGAAAAATTGGTGATCGTGACCGCGTGACCACATTTGCCGCACCAGACATTGGAGAGTAGGTTTTTGCGTGCGTCAGGTGGAATGGCTGCCCACAACTTGGCTGCGGGGTCAGTAAATTTTGGGATGGATTCGGTGGTCATGGCAAATTATAGAGAAAATATTGCCCAGAGTGGTTGTCAATACTGGGTATGGTGACCTGCCATCGGTCAATAGCCCTATCTGAGTTGTAACACAGCGCCAGCATGTATTTGAAGATCGTGTTCGCTAACGATTTCCTGATCGACAGCCCATTTGTCGCAATGTCCTAGCAAGGCCCCCGTGTCGCTTCGCGTAAACCTGATTGGTTTCTGGCCCGCTTTGCCCACCGCCGCAACATAGGGATGACGGCCCGCTGGAAGCGCCACCGCCTGGATCATCGGTTCGTATAGCGCGGAAAGCTTTAGATGTGGGATCTTGGATGCGATACGCTCAAAAATCTGCATCCCTGCGATATCCAAATCTCCCCAAAAGTGTATTTCGGGATGCTGGAGGAGTTGGTCAAAACTGATATGCGATCCTTCGGTGCGTCTAAGCAGAATAGCACTGCCTGATTCAATGGCACCGGCCAACTGATTTCCGTATTCGCTGGCGGAGTTGCTCAATCCAAACCCGAACGTGCAAACGAAAGAGTGCTGAGTTGCTGCGGGTGATCGGATTGCTGATTCAAATGCAATCGGGTTCTCTACAAGGATGACCGTCTTTGGATTTTCCCCACCCCCACCAACCATCACATAGGGTGTTCTGGTTGGATATTGATCGAGGTCGATTCCGAACGACCGAAGGCTTTTTCCGTCCAGCGAGGAAATCAGTTTGGACGAACCCATCAAGTAGGAGGCGCTCACGATGAAAGAGGGCTGACCGGCGACGAGATGTTGCTGATCCCGTAGTTTTCTCAACCCTGCCAGCAAGACTTCCATGTGATGAGCATTAAAGTCGTCCAAAGACGTGTAGAGGGGGCGTAGAGCGGCGACATCCTTTTCGGGCAGTCCAGACCCTTCCAGCACGCTTTGCCATAGGTCTTCGTGGGGGAGTGTTTTAATGATGGGGCGAATAACAGTGATAGCACTACTGATAGGCTCACCACGAGGATCTGCTGAGAATACCAAACGCCCATCAGCTTGAAGATTTTTCAACGCTTTGCGAAGGTCGATTGGGTTGTTGACGATATCGGCACACAGCTTCGCCATAATGCCTTTCGTCCGAACGTTGCCAGAATCGGAGGAGGCACGCTTAAGAAACCACTGGTAGATGCGGTCGTCAAGCTTTTGCATGGTCGTTGCCTAGATTATGTTTGTAGGCACTGGTGTAAACGATTATGCCATTGTCTTTCTGCCATTCCTCTACTGCGACAAAAAAACGTTCCTTTTCGTTACTCTTCGCCATCTTTCGTTTGCCTACCAAGTGAGCCGGGAAGATGTCCTTATTGTTGACGTAGTAGGGATTGTGGATGAGGCCGATCAGTTGAAAGTTGTCACCCACATCTTTGAGCCCCTCAAAGGCCGTATCGATAAAGCCTTCATTGGACAGGTTAGAGAACAGCCCATCGAAGAACATGATGCGATGTGAGCCCTTCATTGCGGCACGCTGTTCCTTTCGTGTTCCGCTCATAGCTACGACACGGGCCTGAGCGTACTCAGCCTGACGCACCAGCCACATCATCGCCAATGCCGTGTGCTGCCCAGTAGATAAGCCTGCCCCTGGTGCTGTGAGGGGAGTTTCACGACCGGCATAGATTGATGTATGGATGAAGGTCACTTTGGGGTCGATAAAAATATCATGGTATATCTTGGAGTTAATCAGCTCCTTGTATGTTTTATTTCTGCTTTCGATATCGCTATTGAGTGCGGGGCCGGAGCGTTCGCGCGCGGCTTTTTCCCGATCTTCGATGTCCGCAATCAGCGAACTGATAATCTGCTGGATTCTTTCTTCGCTTGCCATTTCTGCTTGGATGATGAAACGTGCGTCAGGCTTTCGCTTCATAACTTTATCGAGGATCGCAAGATTTATTTTGGCGTTTCGAGCAAAGCGGGCGAGGCTATCTACCGTCGCACTCTTATTGGATTCCATCGTGTTTATAAAGATTTTAAGATTGGCTTCGTGTTCTCTGATCTGAGCTTCGATTTTTCCTTTGAGTGCATGGATAGAAATGAGCTGTTCAACGGTATTTGCTCTTTCGATTTCTTCTATCTCAAGAGTATGAAGTCCCTTGATTTCTTCTTTCCGAACCTTGTCGCAAAACTCTTTTCTTTTTTCTCCAAAATCCTTTCTTGTCTTCGAGCAAGTATTGGAAAGACTCAAGAGGTGTTTGGTGTCGATTTCCAACTCTTCAACCTCCACTTTTAGATTGGCAATGGCTGCACGGGTCTCTTCCGAGGTGCTGGCACGATCACCCAAACAAGCAAGGCGAAGCTCTTCTACATAACCCAGGATTTCTGGGTGAACCGCTCCATCCCTTTGCATGCGCTGACGAATATCATCCGAAAAATGGACGATTTTTGCGTGCTGTGATCGGATGACCACCACCATTTCATGGATCGCTTCAACGAACGGAATCAGTGTCGAGATCTGGCCCGAAAGATTATTGACCTGCCGTTCCGCCTCATCCCCTTTAATCCCGGCCTGATCGCGTTCATGTTCCGCCTCGGCAAGTTGATCGGCAATGCTTCTTTCTTCCACTCTTGTTGCCTGAATGTAGCTGTTCGCACGTTTGAAATCGATATTTTCCAAACGACGTTGTGCGACATCTAAATCGCCAATCAACTTTTGGCGCACCGTAGATTCCTGTTGCATGAACTCAACACTCCCAGCCACCTCGAAAGCGATAGCCGTTTCAAGGTGCTGTTTGTCGATTGAATAGGTTTCATTCAGCTTACCTAGTTTTTGAGCCCATCCTTCCGAGGCTCCTTCAAGCACTTCACGGATACTTCGGTCTATTTCTTCTACCTGGCTATTCAGAACTTCAACCTCTGGTCCAAGGATTCCGATGTCATGGGCCAAACGGTTCAACTCCGCATCTCCCCCCAGCTTCTTGTAGTCCTTGGCGGCGTGCAATGCCCGATTTGCCACTTCGGTCACTTGGGCATTCAATGTCTCGATAAGCTCTTCAATGGTTTTCTTTTCACCAACCAATCGCGGAATAATAATTTCGACGAGTTCGTTGTAGCTTTTCTCCCCACCAGCATTGCGATATTGCTTCATCGCTTCAATGGAGTTTATCGCCGCACTGGAGGCCCGAAGCTCAAAGTCGGCCAGCTCGGTATTCATCTGCTCAAACTGCGCTTTTGCTGCATTGAATGTTTTTTCCGAACCACGCTTAATCGCAGCTTTTGCGGATACCGCCAGCTTGACCGGCTGACTTTCTTCTGAAACCTTGGCTAGTTCCGTATCGATCTTTTCATTGCGCGAAGAATGCGTTTGGATCTCGGTCTGAATGAGGGACTTTTCTTCCTCGATAAGGTCGGGATTGAGCAGGATTTCAACCTGTCTGGTATGACGCCCTACAAGAATCGTATAGGCGATTGCCCCATCCAACTTTACTTCTCCTTGTTGAACAAACTGGGACAGGGTGGGTTTGAAAAACACAGGCACGGTAAGTCTCGCCGCTTCCAGAATCTTGGTGGCCCGATCCGCATCTTCTAGCGTCGAGACCACAGGGGCTGAAAGCGCCCCCGAAAAGAGCGATAAAAGTTGGTGACGGCGACTTCCTTTTACAGCCTGGGTTATGGTTTCATGTAAACGTTCAAACGACACTCCCGCCGCCTGGAGTTCGTCGAGAGCATTGGAGTAAACCCTGTTATCGGCCACGGCGAACTTGTCTAGGTCTCCCAGCTCTTTCTCTAGCCCTTCGATACGTTTGGTGTTTTCTCTTTTTTCGTTGCCCAGATTGTTGCGAACATCGGCAGTTTCTTTCAGCCACCCATCCGGGGTTTGGTTAGGGAAGGTTTCCTGAAAAATATTCAACGCCTCAAAGTAGGGCAACTCTCCATCCATGATTTGCTGTTCGGTGCTGATTTTATCTTTGTGATCCGTGAGCGCTTTTGTCGGATTCAGTGTGGATGGATCCACTTCGCCAAATATTTTTTGGAATGTCGCTACACGTGGAATCAGCGCGGCAAAAACCGATTGGGCGCTATTAGCTTTATTCAGCTCGGACTCTTTCGCCGCCGCCGACTGGTTGGCATCCATCAAGGATTTTTGAGGGTTGAGGGTGTCGGGATCGACAGCCCCGAAAATCTCCTGGAACTTTGGCATGGAAGCAGCGAACCCTGATAGGGTTTTGTGCTGTCCCTCAGACTTCTCCAGTCTGGATTTCTTCTTCTTATGCTGATCTGAAAGTTGCCTATGATTTTCACGAGCATCTGTTAGCGCCTGTTTGGCATTCCGATCTTGCTCGCGGGCCGTCCCAAAAGCTTTATTGAGGTCATCCAAGGCCGAGGGCAGAGTGATGAGTCCATGCTTGGCTTTCAGTTTGTTCCAAAGAGTAAAATCATTATTGAGCAGTCCTGCTCGGCCAATGTGTTCGTCATGTATTATTTTAGAACTCTCCCTAGCCTTTACAGCCCATTCTTGAGCCATCAGCGGAACCAGCCAATACTCTTCAGGGAACTCCTGTTTTCTTGCGGCAAAGATTTCATAGGCGACTTGGTTCTCCGTAGTTTCACGGGAAGCTCTCTGCAGTTCTTCATATTTTGCCTGCCAGTGTGCCTGACTTGTCTTTTCAGCGTTTTGAGTTTTGCGGAATATTTCTAGTTCGGCTGAAAGCTTGCGTTTTTCTTTGCGATAGGGGTTGGTATCGAGCTCCGTAGTGGCGATGCCAAAGGCTCTGGTTAGAATGTCTCTCAACCCCTCCGTATGCGCACCAGAAATGTTGGCAGTCGCATTGACGAGCAATAGAGCCGAAACTAAATCGTAGCAAGTGGTTGCGTATTTCCTATGCTTACCACGGAGTATTTCTTTATGGTCGTCTTTTGAATCAACGGGCTGCAGCAAATCATCCAGCTCGACCCCTTTGTTGTTTTTGTCCGCAATATCTTTAAGGTCGCCTTTTAATTCAATAGGTTGAGAACTGGCAATAACTGACTGAACTTTACCCTCAACAGCCTTCTCGTTGACACGTTTAACTTCGATGCGAATCAGTTTAGCCAGCCCCTCATCCGTGATTAGCACCCCCTCACGTTTATCGATCACTAGATGCGATAAGGCGCCAAGCACTTTCTTGTCGTTGGTCCATTGAGGATTCGCCGGAATGACTGGAACTCCAGGAATGGGATTTTTGACGGCAATCGCATGGATGATCGCGGCTTCTTGCACTACCTTGGTCAACTCATTGTTGTAATCGATGTCCGCCTGAATGATTTCCTGTGCTTTTTCTTCGACTGGCTGGAACTTGTTTATCGCGTCGGTTGCGTCATTCAGTTCCTGCTGCTTGCGGTTGATGTCTACCAGAGCATCCGCAGTCGGTTTTAGAGTCGCGAACAGCGCCTCCTCAAACTTCTGCTCGTGTGCCTCGCCTTCCTCTCCGAGAGGTTGTTTAAGCAGCTCGGGAGCCACGCACTGACGAAAGAAGGCGACATCGTAAGTTTCTCCATTTTGTGGTTTGACATTCGTTACCATGGCCGAATAGTCGCCAGCGCCCTCAACCTGAAACTCTACGTTCTGTTTGATGACCTCCACATTTGTAAAATAGCGAATCTCGTCGTGCCATTCGGCGATGTTCCGCCAAGTGTTCCAGTGTGAGCCGGGTATTTTTTCAACCGACTTCTTAAAGGCCGCGTTATCGATCAGCTCAAGCTTGCCTTCGGTTTTTAGAAAGCACTCCGCATCTTCAAGCAATCCTTGGTAGTGGTAGAAGTAAGGATCTTTCCCCCGATTCCAGCACAGGCCGATGACGTAGGGTGTGCCAGGTACTTCATCGGGCAGAACGGTAATCAAAGAGGACTGTAATATGTTGTCCTCGTGGGGCTTCTCGATGAACTCGATTCGAACATGCGACCATCCTTTATCCAGCGGGGCAACCCGCTCTTCAACACGCTTTTTCAGGCGACGATCTTGGCTCAGCAAATAAAGGCAGGCTTCCGTAAGACTTGTTTTTCCACACCCATTGTCGATTTGTAGAGCCGCAGATTGGCCGAACAGGCGGAGGGTCTCGCCACGATAGAGGGGCATCCATTCCATCCCGCTTCCGCCGACATAACCCTCGGTAAGATAGTTCGCAAGTTGTATTCGGGTAATAGATGCCATGTTATGACTCCTCCGTTTTATTTTCAGTTTGCTCAACCAGAAGAGTTGATGCGGATAAGAACGGATCCGCCTTGGGCAGAAGTGGTTCCAACTGACGGTCGTAGTTCGTTTTCATTTCATAGGCAAACAGCAGTGATTGCCGATAGTTGCTCGTTTCCATTTCATCGAGCAAACCCGCATCACACAAGAGATCAATAAAGATCTGACATAGCTTTGATATCGTGCCTTCCTTCAGGCTGGTCAGCGTTTCATAAACGGCATCCGTTGTGAGAGTTGAGCGGTCGATTTTGAGAACGTGGTCATTGATGTATTCCTTGACCGCATCGACAAATACATCCTTAACGAAGGTAGTTTCAACCCAATCCTGCAAGGAAGTCGGACTGCGGTTTTTGCGGGTATAAAGCAGGTCAAGCAAAATAAACCAAAGTTGAGTAAACCAGATTTTCGCTTCCGATTCCTTGTTAATCCCGCCACGCACTTGAAGCATGTTCGCAATGAGTTTCTCGGTGCCAAAGAAAGGAGGATTGGAGTCGGGCTTTCTGGCGAGAACAAAAACCATTGCGCCTACAGGAATCCCGGCGGCGTCGAATTCGTTGAACGATTTGAGCGTCAATCCTTGCCCGTCGAGTATTTCCTCAAGAAGAGACCGCATACTCAGATCGGCATCCCGCAACAGAGTCGCCACTTCCCGTTCTTCCCGACTAATATTGCGACGCATCGATTTTGTTTCGGCATGACGATGCCGAAGTAGATACGCCTGAACACGTCCCAACTCAGAGTTATTCATTGGTTCCTCCGGTGATGCCTATTTCAATATCGTTGAACAAAAAGTCATCGTCACCAATCTTTTTAGTGTTGAGTGATGGGGAGATTCGGATATGGATATCTCCATTGACAGGCAGAACATCTGGCGCGATGAATATGCCAACCAGATCCCCTATAAATGAATGCTCATCAACCATAATCCAGCCATTATCAATCGCCTCAGATAAAGACAGTGGGGCACGGCTCAAGGCCTCTGCGATGGCCGCGCCATGGCGGTCTAGGAAATGGAGTTTGCCGAGTCGGGAGATCGGCTCAATCTGTTCGCCATCGAATACCATCGATTGAGACTTCACGGGTTCGGGTTTGATCTTGACGGCGGCCTTCCCATCCAGCGCCGAGTGGAATGGAGTATCAAGTCCAACAGCCCCCCATTGATTGAGCAAGAAATCCTCACGATTGGGAGATAGTGGGTTCTTAACAAAATGGATGGCGGCTTTGAGAAACTGCGGAGGTGGTGCGACGTTGCGACGATCATGGAGCGCTGTGCTGACCAGTTCGGAAATAAGTCGATTGAAGGGGATCAAGACCTGCCGTACACGATTCACGCTCGCGCACAACCCTTCAAAACTGATGTCGATATCCGAGTTGGAAAACGCCTCAAAGGTCTCTGGATTATCTAACTGGCGTTCTGCTTTTTGCACGATCAGAATGGTTTCATCAACGACCTTGCGATATTGATCAAACTTCCCAATATATTTGTCGATGCTCTCGGAACGGCCAATCCTTTCCAGTGCCGAACGAATGTCTAATATTTCATTGCGCAGTCGTCCTACGATCTCATTGGAATAAGCAATGATATTCGGGAAGTCATACCCCTCGATAGCATGAAGAAGGTTGTAAGCATCACCTCGAATATATACCGCATCACGGGCTGCGTTGACCAACGAGAAAAAGAGGCGACCCGACTGGGAGAGGCGGTATTCGCCGGCGCTTTCCGTTTTCTCAACAATCGCCGTCTTGCGCTTTTCCGATTGTCTGATCAGCTTGGATGCATCGGGCGACGGTTTTAAGTAGAAGAGTTCAGAGGGTCGCCGCAAGACATTCAGCACATAGAGAACGTCATTTTCGTCCACATCTGGCCTGTCGATCTTAACCACATTGAGGATGGAATCAAATGACATGTATTCCTGGTGTGAACTCTGATCGAGCTTGCGCAAACACTCCAGCACTAAAATGGCGATGTTGAGATAGACCCCATCTGATTTGCCTGAGCGGGTCTCTCTCGTGAAGCTGGGCGCACCACCGTACTCACGATCAGAATCGTGAAGATCAATGAAGCGAACGGCTGTAGAAAGCAACGTAATGTAGTTCATTATTTACTTTTGGTGGGATTGGCAAATCAAGCCTACTATTAACATGTTAGTTTATTCTTTCCTTTGTCGGAGAGTTATTAAAAGGGGCATCGTGATTAAGAGATTTAACCCAGATAATCCATTAGCCGAATTGAGTTATGCTGAGCGCGCTGGATTCTGGCGCATTCCCAATGAATCCATTAGAGAAATACCTTTTATTATAATCGGCTCAGCGGTTAACGTTGGATCACCACTGATCTGGCAGAACAAGAAGCAAAAAGAAAAGCTACCGCAGGACGGTAGAAGAACTAATTGAGCGCAACGAAAGACAAGAAAAATATTTAACTAACAAAATGCTAAACTTCAATCACTGCATGGTGCAGTAGTCAACCACGGAGAAAAATCACATGAACCGCAAAGAACTGATCGGTGCGACCTGGAAAGTCGCTTTTATTTCTGTTTCATAGGCGGAATTATGACCTAACGAAACCGGTTGCTCCATCAACCGTTCCCTACCCAGACATGCGGAGCCGGTAACAGCTCGGTGTGAAGCTCTGGGGACAATGTAACCGCCGATTATCTCGGTACGCCAACCCGCGAGGGGAAGCGAAATCTGCCAGCACGGAGGCGGAGAGGTGCTAGGGACGAGTGGGTACGATCAACAAAAGTGAATCTCTGATAAACGTCGTGATCTTTAACAAGCCAAATGTGCTGACAGGCTTGAACCAAAAGGTAAGCGGTCAGGTATGGCTCTTCGATTATGAGCCATCATGGACGGTGTGCCGCCGGCGAATAGGAGGGATCCGCCCCGCTCAGAAATAAATGCGGAACAGGGTAAGCCCGTAGTGTCGCCGGAAACGGCAGGCGAACCGCAAGGAACGCTGTTGGTGCTGCGGGTAAAGGATGGCGGAAAAAGCATAATGCCGTTCTGTAATGGAATGGATAGGGGTTAAAAGATT
>CAWASY010000064.1:0-7337 GCA_963784505.1 uncultured beta proteobacterium
CGGCAGCAGCAGTGCAATATGGGGTGCCGGAGGTTCAATCGGAATTTGTGGAGCGGCGCTGGCGGCAGGAATCGGTATGTTGGCAGGCATGTCGGTAGTGGCGCAGGCTGTACTGCTGACGTATAGTGTCAACAGGGCAAAAAACCACAGCAAGGGGAAGAAACGTTGCATAACGAGCGTCCGCAAAAGTTGGAAAGCGCATTATATGTAGTAGCCACGCCGATTGGAAACCTTCGTGACATATCGTTACGCGCACTCGACGTGCTGGCCGGGGTGGATATCGTTGCGGCCGAGGATACGCGCAACACCTCGCACTTGTTGAAAACACACGGCATTCATGCGAAACAGCTGATCGCAGTACACCAGCACAACGAGCGCAGCGCGGCAGAAAAAATGGTGGCCTTAATACAATCGGGTCAGAGCATCGCATTCGTCAGCGATGCGGGAACGCCCGCCGTCAGTGATCCCGGCGCCTTGCTGGTGCAGGCCGTGTTGGCCGCCGGATTGCGGGTGATTCCGATTCCGGGTGCGAGTGCGGTAGTGGCCGCCCTGTCGGCATCGGGTCTGAATGCGCCGCATTTTCTGTTTTACGGTTTTCTACCCAATAAATCTGCCGCCCGCCGCGCGGTATTGCAGGGCCTGATGGCCCATCCTTATACGCTGGCTTTTTACGAAGCCCCGCACCGCATTGTCGAATGCGTGGCAGATTTACATGCTGTTTTCGGTGGAGAACGGTGCATTGTGCTGGCGCGTGAAGTCACCAAGCTGTTCGAGACCATTCACGCTTGCAAGCTGTCGGAGGCAGAAGCCTGGCTGCAATCGGACAGCAACCAGCAGCGCGGTGAATTCGTGGTACTGGTATCCGCAGCCCTGCCCGAAACCGGCCTGTCGGCGCAAACACTGGCGACATTGAAGTTGCTGCTCGAAGCATTGCCGCTCAAGCAGGCGGCGCAACTTGCCGCAAAAATAACCGGGGCGAATCGCAGTGAACTGTACCAGCTTGCACTGACCCTCAAATCACAGGCCGAGTGATGGTTTGCACCGTTTATTCGGGGGTACGATGAACAGACAGCTTCCGAGCAAGTCAGAGACCGCATTGCTGGAACCTTTCGAGGGCCTTGAGCTGGACCGGATTTTTGTGCCAAGCACCCATGAGGAATTCGCTGCTGCTGCCGCCGAAATTTTTGCGGCCGGCGTTGCCGGTTTCGATACTGAATCGAAGCCGTTGTTCAACAAGGGGGATGTCAGCGCCGGGCCTCATGTCGTCCAGTTTGCTCTGCCTGACAAGGCCTATATATTTTTGCTGCACCATTTGGCGTGCCAGCCATTCTTGAGCGAACTATTGCAATCCGAACGACTGCTCAAGGTAGGCTTTGGTTTGCAGTCCGATCGCGGATATATCCACGCCAGACTTGCTGTGCGGCTCAGCGCCGTGCTGGATCTTAACTGTGTTTTTCACGAGGATGGCTATGGCAGTTCCACCGGTGTCAGGGCTGCCGTGGCGATCGTCTTTAATCAGAGCTTTCACAAGTCAAAATCGGTGACGACCTCGAACTGGGCCAAGCCTCAATTGAGCGAAAAGCAGCTGATTTACGCTGCGAACGATGCCTATGCTGCGCTTTGTGTGTTCAACGGGCTAGACCGGAATCGCGAAGAGCTGCCAATCACTGGCTTGAGTTCCGATGCGAAATCTTCCTTGTCATGAAGCCGCCTTCGGTCGCGCTACCCATCCGCGCGCTACCCATCCTGATTCATACGCTGCTGACTGATCCTGCCTGTTATGACCATCCTGTTCAAAAGCTGGAGCTAATCGAGACGCATATTTCCTGGGTGATACTCACCGGAGCCTATGCCTACAAGATCAAAAAACCGGTTGCTTTGGGTTTTCTTGATTTTTCCACATTGGAATTGCGACATCAGGATTGTCTGGATGAATTGCGACTGAACCGGCGATTGGCTGCCGACTATTATCTTGACGTGGTATCGATAACGGGAAGTTTCGATGCGCCGCGCATCAATGACGCTGGCTCCGTTCTGGAATATGCCGTGAAGATACGCCAGTTCCCGCATGATGCGACGCTCGATAAACTGGCCGAGCGCGGCGAACTGCATGAATTGCATATTGATGCACTGGCTGCCAGACTGGCGCATTTTCACCTTGCCGAATGCGAGCAGGCCTCTGCCGATAGTCCGTGGGGAGAGCCGGAGATAATCGCGCGACCCGTTAGGGAAAACTTCGCGATACTGGAAAAGAGGCTGATCGAGGTCGAAGAAATCCATCGCTTGAATGCCCTGCAAGGCTGGTGTATCGCAGAACAGGCCAGACTTGCGCCGCTGATGTGTGATCGAAAACGTACAGGTCGGGTGCGCGAATGTCACGGTGATCTGCACTTGGCCAATCTGGCCTGGGTGGATGGCAAACTGGTGATATTCGACTGTCTTGAATTCAGTCCCAGCTTGCGCTGGATAGATGTGATTTCGGAAGTAGCCTTCTGCTATATGGACTTGCTGCATCGCCAATATCCTGATTTGGCCGCGCGCTTTCTCAATGCCTGGCTGGAAAAAACCGGCGATTATGCGGGCATGCCGTTGTTGCGTTATTACGCTGTATATCGCGCACTGGTGCGTGCCAAGGTCGCTGCACTGCGCGCTGAACAGGGTAGCGGAGACAGTCACTCAGAACTTGCCAGCTGTCTGCAACTGGCCGAACAGCTTGGTAAAATCGCATCGCCTAAACTGCTGATTACCCACGGACTATCGGGTTCGGGCAAGACCACCCTGTCGCAGCAGTTGTTGCAACAGCAGAATCTGATCAGGTTGCGCTCCGATGTCGAAAGAAAGCGACTGGCCGGACTCGACGCGCTGGCCATCAGCGGCGCAGGAGTAGCAAAGGATTTGTATGCGCCGTCGGTTAGCCGCAGCACCTATGAACATCTGACGCACCTGGCTGAGAGATTGTTGCGATCGGGCTGGTCTGTGATCGTCGATGCCGCGTGCCTTGAGCGCTGGCAGCGCGATCTGTTCCGCAATCTTGCACAACAATATGACGTAATGTTTCATATACTGGATATACAGGTCGAGCCGGACAGCTTGCGCGAACGGGTCAGGGCGCGACATATACGGGGTAATGATGCTTCTGAAGCCGATTTGGCCGTATTGCAGCATCAGCTGGATACGGTGCAGCCGTTGGGCGATGACGAAATGGGGCTGGTGATGCGCGCAACCATTCAAACAGGAAAAATACAGCATGCTTGATTCTGCGGAGTACATCAAAATATTCATCGGGCTGCTGGCCATCCTCAATCCATTCGGTGTGATTCCGATGTTCATCAGCATGACGGCCGATCAGACCAGCATCCAGCGCAGCCGGACGATCAACCGTGTGGCGGTCGGGGTGACGATTATCCTGCTGGTAGCACTGTTTTTCGGCGAACTGCTGCTCAAATTTTTTGGTATTAGCATCGCATCGTTCAGCGTCGGCGGCGGCATCCTGATTTTACTGATGGCCATTTCCATGTTGCATGCGAAAACCAGTCAAATCCGGCAGACCGATGAAGAGAAGGATGAATCCATCGACAAGGAATCGGTCGCCATCGTGCCGCTTGCGATGCCGTTGCTGGCGGGACCTGGCGCAATTAGTTCGGTGATTCTGGCGGCACACAAATCAACAGGCATCACACACTATATGATCATTGCACTGGGCATCATGGTGCTGGGCCTGGTGGTACTGGGTATTCTGCGCTTGTCGCCGTGGATGGCGGAACGCCTCGGGGGGACGGGTATCAATATCTTCACCCGCATCATGGGCCTGATTCTGGCGGCGATTGCCGTGGAATTTATCGCCAATGGCCTTATGGGGCTGTTTCCCATACTGGCCGCGAAATAACAGCGACTGCCGCCGATTTTTCAGATACCCGAGTAAAACGCTTCTTTACTTTCAAACAGGCGTTTGATATCTTGTACGACATACGCGGTCTCGTTTGATACCAAGCCCGTCAACCCTTGCCACCACGGAATACATATGAACACATTTGCCAAACCATTTGTACCGACTTTCATTCTGATTGCACTGCTGGCCGGGTGCGGAGGGGGGGCTGACAAGGCCGCCGCTGGTAATGGTGGCGGGATGCCGCCGCCCGAGGTTGATGTGATTACCGCAGGTAGCGGCAATGCGACGCTGACGCAGGATTTGCCGGGTCGGGTGCAAGCGTATCGCACTGCGCAGGTCAGGGCGCGGGTGGAGGGCGTTGTTGAAAAGCGACTGTTCGAGGAGGGCAGTGAAGTCAAGGCAGGCATGCCGCTGTTTTTGATCAATGCGCGTACTTACAAGGCGACAGTGGCGGCGGCTGAGGCTGACCTTGCGATTGCACGCCAGACGGTTGAGCGTTACAAACCGTTGCTGGATATTAAGGCGGTGAGTCAGCAGGAATTCGATCTTGCCGTAGCAAAAGTCAAACAGGGCGAGGCGGTACTGGCTCGTGCGCATGAGGATATGGAAAATGCCAGTGTGCCTGCCGCCATTTCCGGGCATATAGGCCGCACACTGGTCACGGAAGGCGCATTGGTTGGCCGTGGCGAGGCGACGCTGCTCGCTACCATCGAACAGATCGACCCTGTCTATGTCAATTTTACCGAGTCGGGCGGCGACATGCTGCGCCTGAAGCAGGCCATCAAGTCGGGCAAACTTAAAAATGCCGGGACGGCAAAGGTTGAATTGCTGTTAGAGGATGGTAGTGTTTATCCGCAGTCAGGCAGGATTTTCTTTACTGACATGGCGGTCGATCCGAGCACCGGTGCGGTATCGCTGCGTGCCGAATTTGCCAATCCCCAGCGCGATCTGCTGCCGGGTATGTTCGTGCGGCTGCGTTTCCCCGAGGCTATGGCTGAAAATGTCATCCGCATTCCTCAACGTGCCGTGCAATCGGGCCCGCAAGGGCAGTTCGTGATGGCGGTGGTAGAAGGCAACGCCACACCGATTCCTGTCGTGACCGGCGGTATGGCCGATACGGATTTCATTATCGCAAAGGGCTTGAAGGGTGGCGAACAGATCATCGTGAACGGGTTGCAGAAGGCGCGCCCCGGTACACCGGTAAAACCCGTGCCGTGGGATGCTACTGCACCGCTGTTGGCGGCGCCTGCTGCAAAGCTTGCTGACAAACCTTCAACCGACAGGAAATAGGCATGTTCGCAAAATTCTTTATCGACAGGCCGATTTTTGCCTGGGTTATCGCGCTGGTCATTTTGCTGGCGGGGGTGCTGGCGTTGAAAAACCTGCCGGTCGCCCAGTATCCGGCTGTTGCCCCTCCCGCCCTGTCGATCAGTGTGACCTATCCGGGTGCATCGGCACAGGTCATTGAGCAAACGGCAGTTTCCCTGCTCGAACAGGAAATGAACGGCATCGAGCATTTGCGTTATATGGAATCGGCATCCGAGCTGGGTAGCGGTAGCATTACGCTGACTTTCGATGCGGGCACCAATCTCGATCTGGCGGCGGTGGAAGCGCAGAATCGCGTCAAACGCGTGGAAGCGCGTTTGCCTGACGATGTGCGCCGTCTGGGTGTCACAGTGACCAAGTCGGCGCGCAACTACGTGATGTTTGTCGCGTTGTATTCGCCGGACAAAAGTCTCAATGATGTTGCGCTGGGCAGCTATGCCAGCGCTTCGGTGATTGACAGTATCCGGCGCGTACCGGGTGTGGGCGAAGCGTTGTTATTCGGCACCGAATATTCGATGCGGCTGTGGCTCAAAACCGACAGACTGCAACAATACAATCTTTCGCCGGCCGATGTGTCAAAGGCGGTACGGGCGCAGAATTCGGAACTTGCAACTGGTGAAATGGGGCAATTGCCTTCGGCGCCCGGACAGCAGCTCAATGCAGTGATCGTCACCCGCAGCCGTCTCTCCACACCGGAAGAATTCGGCAATATCATTGTGCGCACCAATCCGGATGGGTCGACCTTGCGTGTGAAGGACATTGCGCGGGTGGAATTGGGCGCGCAGGACTATACGCGCACCGCGCGCATCGACGGTCAGCCGACGGCAGCAATCGCGATCCGCCTGACGCCGGGTGCGAATGCGCTCGATACGGTCAAGGCGGTCAAGGAGCAGATGACGGCGCTGTCCAAATTCTTCCCTAGCGGCGTGACATGGGCCGTGCCTTATGACACCTCAAAATTTATCGACGTGTCCATTACCGAAGTGCTCAAAAGTCTGGCCGAGGCGCTGCTGCTGGTGGTGCTGGTCATCTATGTGTTCCTGGGTAACTGGCGCGCCACGCTGATTCCGGCTATCGTCATTCCGGTCGCGCTGGTGGGCGCATTGGTGGGCCTGTACCTGCTGGGCTATTCAATCAACGTGCTGACGCTGTTTGCGATGGTGCTGGCCATCGGTATCGTGGTGGACGATGCCATCGTGGTGGTGGAAAACGTCGAGCGCATCATGACCACGGAGGGTTTGTCGCCGCGCGATGCGACCCGCAAGGCGATGGATCAGATCGTCGGTGCGATCATCGCGATCACGCTGGTGCTGATGGCGGTCTTCATCCCGATGGCGTTCTTCCCAGGTTCGAGCGGGGCGATTTACCGTCAGTTTGCGGTCACCTTGGTGTTAACCATGATGTTCTCTGCGTTGATGGCGTTGACTCTGACACCGGCACTGTGCGCGACACTATTCAAACAGGGCACGTTGCATCACGTTCCTGAAGGCCGCTTTAACCGCTTCTTTGCACGTACCACAACCGGCTACACCCGCCGTGTTGGCAAAATTGTTGGAAAGACCGGACGCTATCTGCTGATTTATGCAGTGATCCTGGTTGCGATGGGCTGGTTGTTCACCAAGCTGCCGGGCAGCTTTTTGCCTGCAGAGGATCAGGGCTACTTCATCAATGTCATCCAGTTGCCATCGGGTGCGACGCAGCAGCGTACGCTGGAAGTGCTCAATCAGGTTGAACAGTATTATCTGAAGCAGCCTGAAGTCGAGCATGTTATCGGCGTGGCCGGGTTTTCCTTCGTCGGTCGTGGGCAGAATGTGGGCATCGCATTTGTGACGCTCAAGCCATGGGATGAGCGCATGGGTGCGGGCAGCGGTGCTACCTCGCTGGTGCAAAAAGCCAATATGACGCTGTTTCGCATCAAGCAGGCGATGATTTTTGCGGTGAATCCGCCGCCTATTCCGGAACTGGCAGCGCTGGGAGGATTCGATTTCCGTCTGCAGGACAGGGGGGGCGTGGGGCGTGAAAAATTGCTCGAAGCGCGCAACATGGCGCTGGGCATGGCATCGCAAAATCCGGTACTGGCTGGGGTGCGCCCTGAAGGTCAGGAAGCCGGGCCGCAATTGTT
>CAWASY010000065.1:0-14164 GCA_963784505.1 uncultured beta proteobacterium
GGGCGCTGCAGGACAGGCATACAGAAATGACAATACGCCGAACCGTGATTGACGGGCGGTGCAAACCCGGGCAAACAGGTTCGCCGGGCTTCGTACCTCAAAAGGATCTGCAGACCTGCGCAAGGCAGCGCGCTGATACGGTACATTCCGTCGCACCGATTCAGATCAACTACACGCGGACCGTCAGACCCGTTCAATTTTATTATGAAACGGCGTTACGGCGAGCCAACCGGAAATCAATGCGACAGCAGCACGCAGTTTAACAGATGAGCCGGATAGTATTGCCAGGATAATGGATTTTTGCCGTTTACCCTGCGCAGCGACACCCCAGCTGGCAACAGGGCATTAAACACACTCATGTTCGATTCCACGGACGCTCCTGCATCCACCTTCATCTACGCTGCTATGCTGTTGACCATCCTAGCGTACCCTGTGTAGCATAGTCGCGTGTAGCTTCTTTGCCCACGATCAACCAGGAGCTTGACTGACATGCTACTTTGGCTGGAACTGCTGGCATGCCTTGCCGTCATCGGCTACGCAGGCTATTTCCTCTCACGCTATGGCGATATCATCGCCGACAAGACAGGCATGTCCGCATCCTGGGTCGGCCTCGTGCTACTGTCCACCGCGACCTCGCTACCGGAACTGGTGACCGGCATTTCCGCAGTCTCGTTCGCCGATGCACCCGACATCGCCGTCGGCGACGTACTCGGCAGCACGGTGTTTAACCTCACCATACTGGTGCTGCTAGATGCGCTTTATAAACGCGAATCTATTTATGGCCGGGCAGCTCAGGGACATATCCTGTCGGCATCCCTGGGCACCCTGCTGATCGCCTTTGCCGGTTTTAGCCTGCTGCTGGACCATGCAGGATTAAGCCCGTCCCTGGGGCATGTTGGCCTGTACTCGCCCTTTATCGTGCTGGTCTATATGGTCGCGATGCGCGCCGTCTACAGTTTTGAACACCGCACCCTGGCTGAATACACAGAAGTATCTGCAGAACGCTATCCTGATGTCACGCTGCAAAGTGCTATCAAGGGCTATGCGTTGGCCGCAACGGCGGTGGTCGCGACAGGCTCCTGGTTGCCGTTCATTGCAAAGGATATTTCTGAACTGATGGGCTGGGGACAAAGTTTTGTTGGCACGTTGCTGGTCGCAGCCGTGACGTCGGCACCTGAAGCTGCGGTGACCATTTCGTCACTTCGCATCGGCGCACTGGACATGGCTATTGCCAACCTCTTGGGCAGCAATCTGTTCGACATCGTCATCCTGGCTGTGGATGATTTGCTCTACACCAAAGGCCCCCTGCTCGCGCTGGTCGACACCAGCCATGTGCTGACCGTGTTTACCGCCGTCATGATGAGCGCATTGGTTGCAGTCGGCCTGATTTTCCGGCCTCAGGGTCGTACCGTGCTCGGTCTTACCTGGATTAGTCTGGTGCTATTCATACTGTATGTGCTCAACTCATGGATACTTTTTGAACATGCAAACTGAAAACTGGCACACACTGACAGCCGATGAGGCGCTACTGCTGCAACAGAGCAATCCGCAAACCGGCCTTGATTCTACTGAAGCTGCGCTAAGACTGATCAAATTCGGCGCCAATACCTTACAGGAGCAACAGGCACGTGCCCCCTGGCGCATGCTGCTGGATCAGTTCACCGACTTCATGATCATGGTACTGATCGGTGCTGCCATCATCTCCGGCATCGTCGGCGATGTGGGCGACACGCTCGCCATCATCGTCATCGTGATTCTCAATGCGGCGATCGGATTCATTCAGGAATACCGCGCGGAGCGTGCAATGGCTGCCCTCAAGCGCATGAGTGAGTCCAGTGCGCAAATCTTGCGTGATGGACAGCTACACACTGTCAACGCATCCGAACTGGTGCCGGGCGATGTCGTACTACTCGAAGCCGGAAATATCATACCGGCTGATCTGCGGCTGATCGATGCGACACGCCTGAAGATAGACGAATCGGCACTAACAGGCGAGTCAGTCGCCGTGGAAAAACAGCTTCAGGCAATCCCCGTTGCCGATGCACCGCTGGGCGACAAGCTATGTCTGGCTTACAAGGGCACCATCGTCACCTACGGGCGGGCACGCGGTCTGGTTATCGCAACCGGCATGAACAGTGAACTGGGCAAGATTGCCGCCCTGCTCAGTGATGGCATCGAAGCCAAAACACCGATGCAAAAACGTCTGACGGAACTGGGCAAGCAACTGGCCATCGCTGCACTGGCGATCTGCGTGCTGGTATTTGTCATCGGCGTACTGCGCGGCGAACCTCGGCTCTTGATGTTCATGACCGCATTAAGCCTGGCCGTTGCCGCGATACCTTCCGCCTTACCGGCCGTTGTGACCATATCGCTGGCGCTAGGCGCACACAAGATGGTCAAACAACATGCGTTGATCCGTCGCCTGCCCGCTGTTGAAACGCTAGGTTCAGTGACCTTCATTTGCTCGGACAAAACAGGCACACTGACCCAGAACAAAATGCATGTAACCGCCCTATACGCCGACGGTGAGCTGCACACCAATCTACAAAGCAAAAAAAATGCCGAGCCCTGGAACACCCTCTTCAATGCACTGGCACTTTGTAATGATGCGCATTCGGACAATCACAACCAAATTCACGGCGAACCCACAGAAGCAGCACTGTTGCAGGCCGCGTTGAACGCTGGTGTGAGCAAGACTGCGTTGGAAGGTATTGCGCCGCGCCTGTCGGAATTGCCATTCGACTCGGTGCGCAAGCGCATGACCACCGTCCACAACATCGGCGGCATCGTCGCCTATACCAAGGGTTCGCCCGAATCGGTCCTCCCCTGCTGCGAACAGCTACTGCTATCAGGTGGCGAACAGACAATAGACCGTGCCGCCCTGTTGCAACAGGCCGAAATCATGGCATCCGAAGGACTGCGCGTACTGGCCATCGCCTATCGCAACTGGTCTGAATTACCCGCTAGCGAACAGGAACTGGAGTGTGAACTGGTCTTTGCAGGTTTTGTCGGCCTGATCGACCCGCCGCGCAGCGAAGCCAAGGAAGCGGTATCGTTATGCAAATCTGCCGGCATCACACCGGTGATGATTACAGGAGATCATCCCGCCACGGCACGTGCAATTGCGCGAGAACTCGGCATTCTGGCCAACGACGACGCGCAGGTCATGACCGGTACGGAACTTGCCGCACTGGATCAGGCGACTTTCGAGTCCGAAGTTGAACAAGTACGTGTCTATGCGCGCGTCGATCCCGCCCAGAAGATCAAAATCGTCAAGGCGCTTCAGGACAAGGGGGAAGTCGTCGCGATGACAGGGGATGGCGTCAACGATGCGCCTGCACTGCGCGCCGCTGATATCGGCATCGCGATGGGTCGCGGCGGCACCGATGTCGCACGGGAAGCCGCACATATGGTACTGCTGGACGACAATTTCACCACCATCGTGCACGCGATCCAGCATGGGCGACGCCTTTACGACAATATACGCAAGTTCATCCGTTACGGGATAACAACCAACTCAGCAGAGATATGGACCATTTTCCTCGCACCGTTCCTTGGCTTGCCGATCCCGCTCCAACCCATACAAATACTATGGATCAATCTGGTCACCGACGGCCTGCCGGGGCTGGCACTGACCGCAGAGCCCAGTGAGCCTGGCATCATGCGCCGCACACCGCGCCCACCCCAGGAGAGCATTTTTTCACACGGCATGTGGCAGCACATGATCTGGGTCGGCCTGCTGATGGCAGGCATGTGTCTGCTGATACAGGCCTGGGCAATACACACAGGCTCTGCACACTGGCAAACCATGGTATTCACCGTATTAACCCTATCCCAGCTTGCGCATGTCATGGCCATCCGCTCGGAAAAGGAATCCATTTTTGTCATTGGCTTCTTTTCCAACCCGGCAATGGCAGCAACCCTGATCTTCACCTTCGCACTGCAAATGGCAACTCTCTACCTGCCTATACTCAACCCTGTCTTCAAAACCCAACCGCTTGAGATGCGCGAGCTTGCGCTATGTCTGATTCTTTCCAGCGTAGTATTTTTCGCCGTAGAGACCGAAAAATATCTGGTGCGCTGCGGCTGGCTTTATCGAAACAGGACAGACTCGCCTGAACGCTGACGCGCAGCAGTTCTATCGGGTTGCAAGCTGATTATTGCCCAGCCACCGCAACCAGAAAAACCCCCATAGACCGGCGAGCAATGAGGCTGCCAGTACACCGGTCTTGGCCATCAACAGGTATTCCGCCTGATCTTCAAAACCCAGCTCTGCGATAAAAATGGACATCGTAAAGCCGATTCCTGCGAGCATGGAAACTGCAGCAAGCTGGCTAAAGCGCACGCCGCCGGGCAATTGCGCAATACCCAGACGCAATGCCAGCCAACTCACGCCAGTGATACCGATAAATTTTCCCAGCAGCAGCCCGAGCATCACCCCGAGCGTAACCGGATGGGTCAGCGTCTGTCCCAGCGCGCCAAATTCAACTGGGATACCGGCATTGAACAGGGAAAAGACCGGGATCACCAAAAAAGCCACTGGCAAATGCCAGCGATGTTCCAGCCGCTGCAAAGGGGTCTGTACCCCGCGCACGCCCTGCTCAAGCGTCTGCACCACCGAAAACAGCTTTTCATTAGTCATAATGTCAGCGCTTTCCTGACGGCTGGCATCAAAACGCACCATCAGCGCATCCATGCGCATCCTGAACAGTGCCGGGTCGTATTTTGGTTTGGCAGGCACGAAAAATGCGCCAATTACGCCAGCCAGCGTGGCATGCACGCCTGATTGCAGCAGGGCATACCACAACAGCACTGCCACAAAAAAATACGGCAGCGTCTTTCTTACGCCGGAAAAATTAAAGGCAAACAGCAACATCATCAATCCGGCAGATATTGCCAGCCAGCTCAATGACAATTGATGCGTGTAGAACACTGCGATCACCACCACCGCACCCAAATCATCGGCGATGGCCAGCGCAACCAGAAAAGTAATCAGTGACTTGGGCACACGTTCACCCAGCAACGCCAGTACGCCGACGGCAAATGCGATATCGGTCGCCATCGGCACCCCCCAGCCGCGCGCCGCATCCGTACCGTACGTGAAGGACAAGTAGATCAATGCGGGCAACACCATGCCGCCGATAGCGGCTAGTATAGGCAGCGCAGCCTGACGCAGATCCGCCAGTTCGCCGACCAGCATTTCCCGCTTCAACTCCATGCCAACCACAAAGAAAAACAACGCCATCATTCCGTCGTTGACCCAATGGTGCAGGCTCATGTCGATGTTCCATGTGCCAATATTGAGGTTCACCGGCAGATGAATAAAATGATAATAAACATCGGCAAGATTACTGTTGGCCAGCAGCAAGGCAATGACGGCCGTTCCCATCAACAACAGACCACTGGTCGTTTGACGGTGTATGAATTCCTCGAAAGGCGTCATCACCTTGTCAAAGGCGCGCTCCCAAGGTGCATATTGCACCCCTTTGTTTGCAAATTTTCCGATTTTATCCTGCATATCTACCCTTTAATTATTCCTGACCAGCGCAGTACTACCACCGGAATCTTGTCGCATTGCCTGTAGCGGCCAATTGTAACATTTTCAAAAAACATGAAATGCTGGTTGCAATAACCGTCAGGTATAATCGCCTAACGTAAAATACAAGGTGCGCAAATGTCTACAACGATCCTATTCATAGGACTGATGGTGTTTTTTGCCCATTTCCTGTCCTTGCAGTTCCGCAAGACCAACATACCGGATGTACTGGTGCTGGTATTCGTCGGCATCATACTGGGCCCCATTCTGGGACTGGTTTCACACGAAGATTTTGGCAAAATGGGTTCATTGTTCGCCACCATCGCGCTGGTCGTTATTCTGTTCGAAGGCGGCACCACCCTGGACATGAACGTACTGAACAAATCACTGGCCACCACAGGAAAAATGGCAATCGGCTGCTTTATACTGACCGCTATTATCGCCTCGCTGGTGGGCATACGCGTACTCGGACTGGATATTTTGCCCGCCTTCATGCTGGGCCTGACCCTGGGCAGCACATCCCCTGCCGTGGTAATTCCGATGGTCAATGCGCTGCGCATATCGGAAAAACCCGCCACCGTGCTGGTACTGGAATCGGCACTGACCGATGTATTGAGCATCATCGGAGTATTCGCGCTGTTGCAGGTACATCAGCATGGCGGCGTAGCAGCAGGTCATCTGATCGGCAGTGTGCTGTCGGCCATGATATTCGCCGCCGTGATCGGTGTACTGGGCGGCATCGGCTGGCTACTGGTACTGGGAAAAATTCGCGACTTTCCCAACACCATCTCCTCCACACTTGCCTTCCTGTTCATCGTCTATGGCGCGACGGAGGAACTGGGATTCTCTGGTGCCATCGCCGCACTGACCCTCGGCATCACGCTGACCAATTTCGAGAAATTCGGGCTCAACCGCATTCCCAGCATAGACCGCAACATTTTGCCGCTCAACGAAGTTGATCACATCTTCTACCGCGAGACTGTCTTCCTGCTCAGAACCTACTTCTTCGTCTATCTGGGTATCTCCATCCATTTTGGCGCGGGACACATTGTCCTGACTGCCGTTGCGATGGTGCTGAGCATTTATCTGATGCGTATCCTGTTAACCCGCATCGTATTCAAAAATCCGCTGCACAGCCTGCGCGATACGGCGATCACCTCAATGATGGCACCCAAGGGACTGGCCGCCGCCGTGCTGGCTGCCCTGCCGCTACAATACGGCGTTGCCGGGGGCGATATCATTCGAGAGGTGACCTATATGGTTGTGCTGGTGAGCATTACCTTCACCGCCCTGCTGGTGATGGCTTATCCCTCCCGCATCACGCAGCGCATTTACTCTCTTGCCTTGGGTAAGCCCATGATAGAAAAGGAAAATATTCACGTTACCGAAAAGACAGAGCTGCCTGCAATCGATAAATAGCATCAGACCAGACACACGCTGCGAGTGCTTAGTCCCGTTACCGCCAGAATGTGCTTGCCAGCGGCAGGCCTGCCACTGGTAGCCCTGCCCCAGCTATTCTTCCTCGTCCTTTGGCAAAGGCGCGAGTAGTGCGGCGATATCGTCCTCACCAAACTTGACCAGTCCTGTGCTGTCCTCAGACAGGATACCGGCGGCCAGCTCGGCTTTTCGCTCCTGTAGTGCAAGAATTTTCTCCTCGATACTGCCCGCCACCACCAGTTTGTAAACAAAGACGTTTTTGGTCTGCCCCAGACGATGCGCGCGATCGGTCGCCTGATTTTCCACCGCAGGATTCCACCACGGATCATAATGAATCACGGTATCCGCCGTGGTCAGATTCAGCCCCACCCCGCCCGCCTTGAGACTGATCAAAAAGATGGGCACTTCGCCATCCTGAAAACGGCGAACCACTTCCTCGCGGTTTTGCGTATCACCGGTGAGCTTCACATAACTGAGTTTTTCCTTGACTAACTCTTCCTCGATTAACTCCAGCATCGAGGTAAATTGCGAGAAAACCAGAATTCGCCTGTCCTCGCCCACCAATTCCGGCAACATTTCCATCAACAGATCGAGTTTGGCGCGCTCCTTGACCCGCTTGGCACTGGTTAATTTCAATAGACGCGGATCGCAACACACCTGACGCAACTTAAGCAGCGCATCCAGAATAATGATATGACTTCGCGCAAAACCTTTCTCGGCGATTTCATCGCGCACCCGCTGATCCATTGCGATTCGCACCGTTTCATACAGGTCACGCTGCCCGCCCGAGAGCTCCACGGTGCGCAGAATCAGGGTCTTGGGCGGCAATTCGGTCGCAACGTCCTCCTTGCGGCGGCGCATGATAAAGGGCCTGACGCGTTGTGCGAGCAAATTGCGGCGCAGGATATTGCCATGTTTTTCGATCGGCGTGCGCCATGTTTTGGTAAAGCCCCTGGCATCGCCTAGCAGACCCGGCAACAAAAAATCAAATTGCGCCCACAATTCACCCAGATGATTTTCCAGCGGGGTGCCAGTCAGACACAAACGATGTCTTGCGTTGAGTCTGCGCACCATTTGCGCGGCCTGACTGGAGACATTCTTCACGGTCTGCGCCTCATCGAGTATCAACAGATGATAATTATGTTCCAGCAAGGCGGCCTCGTCGCGCCACAGCAGCGGATAGGTGGTGAGCACGACGTCATGTTCTGCAATCAGCGGAAAATGCTCCGCCCGTTCCTTGCCATGCAAGGATAACAACTTCAGTTGCGGCGCAAAGCGTTCAGCCTCACGTTTCCAGTTGAATATCAGGGACGTGGGCAACACAACCAGCGAGGGTCGATCCATGCGACCGGATTGTTTTTCCAGCAGCAGGTGCGCCAAGGTCTGTGCGGTTTTCCCCAGCCCCATATCGTCGGCGAGAATACCGGCCAAGCCCTGTTCACGCAAAAATTGCAGCCAAGCCAGACCTTCTAGCTGATAATGCCGCAATTGCAGCGCGAATCCCTCAGGCGGCGCCACAGACTGAATGCCATCGGTATGCTTGAGCTTGGCTGCCAGACTCGCCACTGCATCCACGCCCTTGAACTGCCAACGTTCCATGCCCGCTAGCGCGTCGATACGTGCCACGTCATAGCGCGACAGTCGAATTTCTTCGCCGCTTACCCTGCCATCGAATAATTCGATCAAAGTGCGAGCCAGAGGTTTGATGCGTTCTGCAGGCACTTTTACACGACCGCCGCCGGGCAACTGAAGCTCGATCGCCTCATCTTCCTTCATTCTGTCTAGCAAAATGGCATCTAGCCAGCGCGGATCAACCTTGAACAATTCGTGCAGCATCGGCGCCAATGCCAGTCTCTGACCGTTGACTACGATACCCATATTCAGACTGAACCAGCCATCTTCTTGTTCATCGAATTCACCGACCCAGGCTTCCACTTCCATCACATGATGGCGAAACCCTTGCGGAATGACAATCTCCCAGCCCGCCGCCTGCATCTCGCGTGCGGTTTTTTGCATGAAAGCTGGCCATGCCTTTTCGCTCTCCAGTCCATACATGGCCTGATCGGGAATCGTTCCTGCCATACCAAAGCGTGACATTTCCTCAAGGCCGAATTTTCCCAATTGCTGAAGATAACGCTGCTCCATCTTCAGATCGCGCCTGACGCGCACCGTCTCACCATTTTGCAAGGTGACGAATTCACCCGGATGATCGGGTGGCATCACCGCTTCACCATAGGCAAAGACGACACTACCCCAATCCCGAACCTGCGTGCCAAACCCATAACCACGAAACCGCCCCATGTAGGCGGGCAGCGAAGTTTCCAGCAACAATCGCGGCACGGGTGTCAGCGCTAGCGTACGCAGACGCGAAGTACTCGGCGCAGGCAAATCGGGCATCATTTCCCGCAACACTTCCGATACGATCGGCACATCGATTTCCCGCAGCGGCGGCATACTGAGCAACTGGGCAATTTGCGCCGGGCCCTGTGCCAGTTTCAGCGCACCGATTTCCCCCGCCTTCAAATCCAGATACCAGGTTTCATCGGGCAATGCCAGCACCGTCACCACGGTGCCACTGCGAATAATACTGGGCACCATGTTGCCCGCTTGATCCGCGCCCCAGTCCAGCCTGGCGTCACGAATCTGTCCTCGCTTGAGTTCAATAGGTGGCGACAGCACATAACGGCTTCCCGGCACCCTCTCCATACAGAAAAATCTTCCGCACGCCAACAAATTGTTCAGAATTTCGCTGCCCTGCTTGCCCAGTAGCAGGTTGCCGTCAAATTTCTCACGCTGTCTTAACAACAGTCGCAGCAGGGGCAAATCTTCATCGCTGACAAACTGGGGCGGCTTAATCAGCGCGCGTTCCACATTGTTCCATTCTTCCATCTGCCCGAGCAATTCCCCCTCAACCGACATCCTGGCTTTGTAAATACCGATGAAATAGCCATTCGAATTCAATGATTTCATCAATACATAGCAAAGGCGATCGGGACGCAACACCGGCTTGGGCTTTTTCCTGGCAGGCTGCAATTGCACCTTGCGAAAGGCTTCGACCCATTCGAGCAGTGCAGGATTAACAGTGGGGGTGCGCGGCAACGACAGTGCCGACAGCAAAACGGCGGCGGTATGCTTACATTTGAATCCGACCGGGCAGCTGCACATCGGCTTGATGCCAGGCATACCCGCCAAGTCGTCCTGAAAGGTAATTTCCACGGCGTAAGGTAATCTGGCTGTTCCTTTGACCTGAGCGGTAATTTTTCCCTGCTGCACCGACAGCTGTGTGATCGAATTGAGATACGCCTTGGCTTTGTGCAGTTCCTGCATATTGTACCATTGCGTCACATTGGCGAGTGTATAGGTCTTGGCAAGCGACATGAAATAGACGGTTTTATCCGGTCGAGAAATTATTTTATTATAACGTGCCTGCCGTCATGGGGTAGCGCAAAATTTAGTCCCGTTCAGGCCACGATCCAGAATCCGGCAAGCAAGTACCCCCCGAAAAAAAACCAGAAAACACTTACTCAGTGCTGACTTAAACCAACCGGATTGTAGCCTGTGCGGGAATCCAGTCAAATCAACAAGATGGATCTCCGCTTTCGCACAGAAGACGAATAAATCAGCGTCTCCCTGGTTTTTCATCAAAGAGAAGGTGTTTTATCCCACCCATTTTCTTGCGTTCTGGAACATTTTGAGCCATGCACCGTTCTCATCCCAATCCGATGGATACCAGGAATTCTGCACGGCGCGGAACACGCGTTCAGGATGCGGCATCATGATTGAAAAGCGCCCATCCGGCGTGGTCAAGCCGGTAATACCCTCGGGCGATCCGTTTGGATTCAGCGGGTAAGTCTCGGTAGCTGCACCGCGATTGTCCACATAGCGCAAGGTCACCAGATTCTGTGCGGCGGCAAGCTTGGCGGCATTACCAAAATCTGCATAGCCTTCGCCGTGCGCAACCACGATCGGCATGCGACTACCAGCCATGCCGCCAAAAAACACGGAAGCAGACGCCTGCACTTCGACCATCACGAAACGCGCCTCGAACTGTTCGGACTGGTTGCGCGAGAAATGCGCCCAGTTCTCGGCACCGGGAATGATTTCATGCAGATTGCTCATCATCTGACAACCGTTGCACACGCCCAGCGCGAAGGTGTCGGGACGTGCGAAGAAGGCCGAGAATTCATCGCGCGCGCGCGCATTGAGCAATATCGATTTCGCCCAGCCCTCGCCAGCACCTAGCACGTCGCCATACGAGAAGCCACCGGCAGCGGCCACCCCTTTGAAATCCGCAAGCGCGACGCGACCACTGATGATGTCGCTCATATGCACGTCCACCGTCGCAAAACCTGCACGGTCGAACGCTGCGGCCATCTCGATCTGTCCATTCACCCCCTGCTCGCGCAGGATCGCCATTTTGGGGCGGGATTTCAAAATCGCCGGCGCCACATTCAAATCATAGGACAGCTTCGCATGCAGGCCAGGATCGGTTTCATCGAGCAGGCGGTCGAATTCTGCCTGTGCGCAATCCGGATTATCGCGCAACATCTGCAACTGATAAGTGGTCTCGGACCATGCGCGCTGCAAATTCACGCGACGGTCTGTAAACAGTTCCTTTGCATTGCGCAAAATTGCAATAGTGCCTGTCACGTTGATCGTCGCGACTTTATACACCTTGTTCAAGCCTACATCACCAGCCCGTTCCATAAGCTGCGCAATATCCGCATTCCTGACCTGAACCACCGCACCCAATTCCTCATTGAACAGTGCAGCCAGCGTATCGCCCGGCAAATCGCCAGTCTGAATATCCAGTCCCAGATGGGAGGCAAAAGCCATTTCGCACAACGACACAAAGGCGCCGCCGTCGGATCGGTCATGATAGGCGAGCAGTTTATCTTCGTCATTGAGCTGCTGGATCAGTTCGAAGAACGCCTTGAGGGCGGCTGCCGAATCCACATCGGGTGCTTTATCGCCAACCTGCTTGTAAACCTGCGCCAAGGCCGAGCCGCCCATGCGATTCTTGCCCTGCCCCAGATCGATCAACAGCAGGCTCGTATCCAAATCTGTGGACAACAGCGGCGTGAGGGTTTTACGGGCATCCATACTGGGTGCAAAGGCCGTGATGATCAGCGACAAAGGAGAAGTCACTTCTTTTCTTACCCCCTCTTCTCGCAAGTCAGAGGAAGTTTCGAGCCAAGTGGTTTTCATGCTCATCGAATCCTTGCCGACCGGAATACCGATACCCAGCGCAGGACACAGTTCCATACCCACCGCGCGAACGGTGTCGAACAGCGCAGCGTCTTCACCGTGATGACCAGCCGCAGCCATCCAGTTTGCCGACAACTTGATGTCGCCGATTTTGTTGATGCGCGCCGCCGCGATGTTGGTGAGCGCTTCACCCACCGCCATGCGCCCGGATGCTGGGCCGTTGATCAGCGCCAACGGTGTGCGCTCGCCCAGTGCATAGGCTTCACCAAGATTGGTATTAAAGCCCATCAAGGTGACGGCCACGTCCGCTACCGGCACCTGCCAGGGGCCAACCATCTGGTCGCGCGCGGTCATGCCGCCCACGGTGCGATCGCCAATACTGATCAAAAATGTCTTGTTCGCCACTGCAGGCAGACGCAACACGCGATTGATCGACTCAGTCAGATCAAGCGAACCGGTATCGAATGCGTCCAATTGCGGCGTCTCACGCACCACATTGCGCGTCATTTTGGGCGGTTTGCCGAGCAATACCGACAAGGGCATGTTCACCGGATTATTTTCAAACTCGGCATCGCTCACGATCAACTGATCGTCAAGGGCAGCCACCCCCACAACCGCGAACGGACAACGCTCACGCTCGCAAAAGGCGCTAAATTCTGCCAAGCGCTCAGGCGCGATGGCCAGCACATAACGCTCCTGCGACTCGTTGCACCAAATCTGGCGCGGCGACATGCCGGTCTCGTCCAGCGGGATTTTTCGTAGCTCGAATGTCGCACCGCGACCACCGCCGTGTACCAGTTCAGGCAAGGCATTGGACATGCCGCCCGCCCCCACATCGTGTATCGACAGAATCGGATTATTCTCGCCCAACTGCCAGCAACGGTCGATGACTTCCTGCGCACGACGCTGCATCTCCGGATTACCACGCTGCACCGAATCAAAGTCCAGGTTCTCCGCATTGCTGCCGGTATCCATGCTCGATGCCGCGCCGCCGCCTAATCCGATCAGCATGCCCGGACCACCCAGATGCACCACCAGCGCACCTACCGGCAGATCGTGCTTGTGGGTATGGATCGCCGAAATACTGCCCAGTCCACCCGCGAGCATGATGGGCTTGTGATAGCCGCGCATCTCACCGGCAACTTCTTCCTCGAAAGTGCGGAAATAACCGGTCAGATTGGGACGGCCAAATTCGTTGTTAAAAGCCGCGCCGCCTAGCGGGCCTTCAATCATGATCTGAAGGGCATCGACAATACGGGAAGGTTTGCCGTAGGACTGAGAAGGGTTTAAGGGGGAAGGGGGAAGGGAAAAGGCTGAAGCCAGTTCGCCGCTCTTGACTTTACCCTTGAGCGCCAAAGGCGCGATCCCTTCTCCCTTCAACCCTTCTCCTTTTGCCTCTTCACCCTTCCCGCAATGCTCCCAGGGCTGACCAAAACCCGGGATATTCAGGTTGGACACCGAAAACCCAGTCAGACCCGCCTTAGGGCGTGAACCAATACCGGTTGCCCCCTCGTCGCGTATCTCGCCGCCCGAACCTGTCGCAGCACCGGCAAACGGCGCAATTGCAGTCGGATGATTGTGGGTTTCCACCTTCATCAGCGTGTGCGTGAGTTCGGAACTGAACTGGTATGAGCCGTCGCTACGCGGATAAAAACGTTCAACGGTCGCGCCCTCGATCACCGAGGAGTTATCCGAATAGGCCACCACCGTGCCTGTCGGACTGACCTTGTGGGTATTGCGTATCATGCCAAACAGCGACATGTCCTGAACGACGCCGTCGATCACCCAGTCAGCGTTAAAAATTTTGTGGCGACAGTGTTCCGAATTGGCCTGCGCGAACATCATCAGTTCAACGTCAGTCGGATTGCGGCGCAATTTCTGGAAGTTTTCCACCAGATAGTCGATTTCATCGGGCGACAATGCAAGCCCCATCTCGCGATTCGCCGCTGCCAACGCATCACAACCGCCCTGCAGGATATCCAC
>CAWASY010000066.1:0-5428 GCA_963784505.1 uncultured beta proteobacterium
AGAGTGCATGGTTAACACTTTAACGGTGTCTTTTGCAGTATCGAATGCCTTGGTGTGCTGCCCATTGAATAGACATGAGTCCGCAGCTATTCCCTCCTTGGTAAGGCCCTCACACATTTTTTTCACCTGATATTTGAATCGACAGAGCACAGTCATTTGGCAATATGGGATGCCAGCTTCGGCGCGTTTTTTCAGCCATGAAGCCACATGTTTAAGCTCCTGCGCACTGTTGGCCAGGCGATACACTTCTGGCTTTGCTCCTTTTCTACCACCGAACTCTGGATGTACAAGCGGTATTTCCTCAGTTCCGTTAGATTGGTCTAGGTAGGAAGAAATAAATTGATAGGAAAAATCAAGTGCTTCTATTGTATTCCTATAGTTTACTTTCAGAATCGTACTGCGTCCTGATGCATTGATTCCGACGCTAGACCAAGTGAAAACTCGCCGCTTATTTCCGCCGTAAATATTTTGTGCATCATCGTACATCAATAGAAGGGAGTTGGTTTCCGGGTCAATCATCTGCACCAGCAGCTTGAACCACTCCGGCTTGAAATCTTGGCCTTCGTCGATTAATACTGCAGCATACTGGGCAAGCGGAACTCGACCTTTTTCACAACCCAGAACTACAGCTGCCACCTGTCGCTCATAGATCGGCTGACCTTGCTCACCGGGTAAGTCCAGTTGGTAGAGGTCGCACATATCCTTGCACCAGCCGTGGAAGTGGCGCACATGCACACGATCTCCCGCACCTTTTTCAGCCAGCAACTGCTTGAGCTTTTCTGCTAACATTTTGTTATAGCAGAGAATAAGGATCGGTTTGACGAAGCCGAGCTTATCTAGACACATTGCACGATAAGCCAAAATTAATGTTTTTCCGGAGCCAGCAACGCCATGAATAATACGGTGCCCTTCGCCCAGATTACGGGCAAGCTTCTCTTGCTCCATATCCATGATTTTGACCATATCAGGCAGCACCGTTGCGATGGAGTGTTGTGGGTCTGCTCCATCACTAGCCGCATCGAATAAATTGCCTTGCTGAATCCGAATTTCAGGGAATAAATGCCAGCGTACCCGATCAATCCGCGCTAAAGAAAGGATGCCACCGAAACTGTAGTTGAACATTCCCCACAGACTTTTTTGAAAAACTTCGGCATCAACCGACTCGGTCATTTCATCCTGGCAAATTACTTTGTCTCCGGGAATCGCTTGATCCAGTTCTGCCGCCTCAAACTGTTTGCGGGTGATGTTGGTGAAAACGACACCAAAGCCCCAGGGCAACAACAAATGCCCGTAATAACGCCCCTGCTCCTGCTGCACTAGCAGCGGGTCACGTTCAAGAAGCCCTGTTATTTCGATAGCGTATGCACGTGCCTGCTCAAGTGGATTAACCACGGTTTTCAGGCCGTGATCCGTGTGTATTTCGGTAGTGAGTCTATCCATCTGTTTAATCGTTTGTAACTTCCAGTCTTTCACCTCAAGTACCAAGATGCCTCGGCCGGAATGGAGCACGATGAAATCAGGGCGACGTTGTTTAGGTCCGACTGGTACATCGACCCAGCAGTGATAGTCATTTTCCAGATTGCGCAGCAGGCAAGTGCCAAAACGCCGCTCACCAGATGTCAGTTTAAGATTCTTGGAATGTAGTGCAGGAAGGATTATGGCCATTTGTTATTTTTTCAGACATCTTAATTGAATAGCGGTCGGCTATTTTGCCTCCCCGTTCAAGCAACAGGAGGCTATGGATACATAGAGCCTATTCTTGATACAACTTATTGTCGGCATCGTAGCTAAAATAATTAGGAATTTCGATTGACTAATAAGTTTTCAATTAAAATCATGAAAATGAGCGCTTGCTCGACGATGGTTTTTCCCTGAAAGGCGAAAACCTTACCAGTGTGAGCAACAGTGCGGAGATGGCGAGTGGGTTCAGCTTGGAAAGGGCATGAGTCAGCGCAGCAGCAATGTTGGAATTTTCGCGGAGCGCAACATATCCGATGTCTTGCTGCCAAGCAGCAGGCTACGTAGCGGCGAGTGGCTGTACGCCCCCATGATGAGGATGTCGATATTTTGTTCGCTTACCGTCTTGGCAATGATGCGCTCGGCATCACCCGGGATCAGTGAAGTCTGGGCATCGAAGCCTGTTGACTCCAACGTTTTCCTGGCCCATTCGAGTTGCTTTACCGCGTCCTGACTTTCCTTGCCGGACATCAAAAGGTGTACAGGCAACCCTTTGAATAGCGGGCTGGCAGCGACCATTTCGACGCCTCGTCGGGTCACGATACCACCGTCAAAGGCGATCATGACTCGACGGGGTTCGATGAAGTCTTCGGTGATAGTGAGGATGGGCTTATGCAAGCCACGTACCACACGCTCAACGTTGCGCCCCAAGTCACGCTGTGTGATTTCGGCAGACTGGCCTCGTCTGCCGAGAACAAAAAGGCGAACGTTATCCTCTTGTTCTGTCATCGTCTCTACTAGATTCCCATAACGTTGCCGTACGTCGGGCGACTCGACGCCTGCAGAGATGGCGCGTTCCCGCAGTCGGTTCAGAAATAGTCGTCCTTGCTCACGGGCAGCTTTGCTGCGTAACCCTTCTTCGTTGGACAGTTCTGTCAGCAGGTGCTCCTGGGCATCGAAGCCAATTGCCCCGCTGTGATCATTACCCGTAGCGATTTCAAGATGGCGGTCGATGACGTGCAGGAACTCCAGTGGCGCATTCATGCGTCGTGCGGCCCAAGCGGCATAGTCCGCCACATAGTCGGCGAAATGGGATTGGTCCACGCAGGCGAGGATTTTTTTTCGATCTTCATAGTGCGGTTCCTTCTCAGTGGCTCGTCAGTATTTCTTCCGCGCCGTCCTTGTCGTGCACTGCTAATTTGTCGACTAACATTGCGCTCGCCTCGTTCAGGCCGATTACCTCCACCTCGGTTCCTTCACGACGAAACTTGATGACTACCTTGTCTAGTGCGTTGATGGCTGTGATGTCCCAAAAGTGTGCACGGCTCACATCAATGCGGACCCTCTCGATGACTTCCCGGAAATCGAACGAATTGATGAAACGATCGGCTGAAGCGAAAAATACCTGGCCCGTGATTTTGTAGGTGCGAACACGACCCTCCTCTTCGGATTTCGACCGAACGAGGAAGACCTGGCTGACCTTGTGCGCGAAGAAAAAGCCTGACAGTAAAACGCCAGTAAGCACACCCTTGGCCAAATCGTGCGTAGCCACTGTGACCACCACAGTGGCCAGCATCACCACGCTAGAGCTCCTGGGATGCTCACGAAGATTACGGATGGACTCCCAATTGAATGTGCCGATGGATACCATGATCATCACGGCCAACAATGCCGCCATCGGAATAAGAGCCACCAAGTCGCCAATGAAAACCACCATGATCAGCAGGAATACACCCGCAGCAAGCGTTGAGAGCCTTCCGCGCCCACCAGATTTTACGTTAATTACCGACTGGCCAATCATTGCACAGCCCGCCATGCCGCCAAGAAAGCCCGCAGCGATGTTGGCCGCGCCCTGGCCGACGCACTCGCGGTTTTTGTTGCTTGAGGTGTCGGTCAGGTCGTCGACGATGGAGGCTGTCATCATGGATTCGAGCAGGCCGACTACCGCCAACGTCGCAGCGACAGGAAATATAATCCGCAGCGTCTCGAAATTCAGTGGCACATCAGGCAACAGAAATATCGGCAGACTGTCGGGCAGCCGCCCCATATCGCCGACGGTGCGGATATCCAGACCCAAGCCAATTGCCACTGCGGTCAGCGCAACGATGGCTATCAATGGAGACGGCACAGCTTTCGTGATGTAAGGGAACAGGTAGATGATGGCCAACCCCGCCGCCGTCATCGCATACACGTGCCAGCTGACATTGGTTAACTCGGGTAACTGCGCCAGGACGATCAGGATGGCCAGCGCATTGACGAAGCCGGTGATGACTGAACGCGAGACAAAGCGCATCAAGGCACCGAGCTTCAACCAGCCTGCAATAATCTGAAGCACGCCAGTCAGCACGGTTGCGGCCAGCAGATACTGTAGGCCATGGTCTTTGACTAGCGTCACCATGACCAATGCCATCGCGCCGATTGCGGCAGAAATCATGCCGGGACGCCCACCGGCGAAGGCGATGACGGCGGCAATGCAAAAAGATGCATAAAGTCCGACCTTAGGGTCAACTCCTGCGATGATCGAGAAGGCAATAGCTTCAGGGATGAGAGCCAGTGCGACCACAAGGCCAGCCAGCAAATCGTTTCGGACATTGGAGAACCAGTCTTGTCGTATGGAATTCATCATAATTATTGTTCAGTTGTCGATGCCGACCAAGGGGCAGCAGTGGGAAAAGGCACACAAATGCTATGGGCGTCCTCCTCGTTAGTGAAACAACAAAAAAGGAAGATGTGACCCAGAGAAAGAAGGCAGAAAGACGCAACTACGCTTAAGTTTCCCGCGAATGAATGGATGTGTACAAATAACTCGCGAGAAGAAGGCTTACATTGGCAGGTGTCCAGTTACGTCGCAAAGCTCGCCATTTTACCTTGGTATGCTGTCATGCGGCAAACTGCATACGAAGTGCTTGGGGTTGGGACTTATAAATTACGCAGCCCGGTAGGCTGGGCTGAATGAAATGAAGCCCAACATGGATGCACAGATGCTTTACCGATCTACCGTGCGACACATAAGGCTTGGTTCTCGCGGGTGCTGGCAATAGAAAAGCACGTCCGTGCCTGCCACTAGCCTAAGCGGGGATGCGGCATCTAGCAGCAACGGATTGTGGGGTGAAAATAAGTGATGGAGTAGGTGGCTATGGTAAGCAGTGAGATGTTGGGCTTCACAAGTTAAGCGCCAACCTACGCGTAGCCCAGGCTGCGCTTGCTTCTCGATCTTGCAGTTGACGATCCGCCGCAAAACCTTACAATCCCCATAGGTTCCGCTCTCCGTAAGGTTCAGTCCAACAAGGTTTATCTGCCGCCAATACAGGACGCGGGTTAAACAAGTTTGGACGGGGCGGCAGATAAACGCTATTCGTTAGGCGGCTCAATTGAACACCTTAATCATGCTACTGCAGTCAATACCGGCCGTCATCTGGTCCGGGGTGATTGCGTCCTTGCTCACATTGAGCGGTGTATTTATGTCGAATTTGAGCAATACAAATCGACTTAAATTGCAGCTCCAGCATGATGAAAGAGAAAAGGCCAAGGAACGAACTGCCACGCTGAGGCGTGAAGTGTATTTGCGCACTGTAGAAGAACTCGTTCGCGCTAATGCACACCTATCTGGCTTACCGCAGTTGGACATTACGAAAACCAATCTAGCGGAAGGTCTGCAAGGGTTCGCATCTGCTGCAGCGCGGCTTCAAGTGGTAGCAGAACCTCAAACAGCACTGCTTGTCAATCAGTTACAAGCTGACTACAGCGAACT
>CAWASY010000067.1:0-6177 GCA_963784505.1 uncultured beta proteobacterium
CGCAGAATTTTCAGACTTGGCCGCGAAACATTCAAGCTGCCCTTCCGGAAAACAAGGTGGAGATTTGGGCGAATTCGGTCCAGGGCAAATGGTCAAAGAGTTTGATGAAGTGGTTTTTAGTGCACCCGTTGGTGAGGTACAAGGCCCTGTTAAAACGCAGTTTGGTTATCATCTGCTTGAAGTAACAAAACGTAGCGACTAGACTTAGATGCAGACCTAATTGCTGGTAAAGGGAGCGAATGGGCTCCCTTTTTTATTAAAATATTCGAGCCTAACCCTTTTAATTCGCCGTTATCTTTCAGTAGCCCGGTGAAGTCCAAACTGGTGAACTGGCAGCCTTGATCGGTATTGAGGATTTCCGGCTTGCCGTGGCGATTGATGGCTTCCAAACCACCTCCTTGCAGTGAGTGGCATTCTGCCATTCCAACAATTTGTTTGAATGTTAGAACCGACCCCGCGCTTTTGCAACTGAAATACATAAGTAAGCCAAGTGGTGAAGGGAGCATCATCTGCATTAGCTCGATATTGGTATTTGATGAGAGCCATAGCCATGTCCTCACCAACCACTTTATGAACAACTGTCCCTTCCCAAATCCAGTTTGGGTCTTTGAACCATTGCTTGTGGATTTCAATTGTTTCAGATGGGGTGGTGAAAGCGTGCCCATTTTGAATAATAGTATAAAGGGTGTCACTTTTTGTGAGATGTGCTTTAAACGCCTCTATATCTCTGCTGGAAATGGCCGCGAAATGTTTTTGTAGCGCTATATCAAAATCTGGCTTCATAGATGTTCCTCAGGTACACGAAGATGGAATTTTCTTTAATCTCGGCATAGCCGTCACAGTAAGCATCACTTCATAAGCTGGCTTGCCAGTGAACACCGCCAATTGAGCGTCGAAAGCACGCTTGAAGGCGGGCCGCGCTTCGCCACGAGCGACATAGGCAAAAAGGTTCGGATATTCGCCCAGCAAACCCGATGCTTTCAACCTGAGCAGCACCGCCACCATCAGAAGATCGCCCGCGCTGAACGCACCATCGAGCCAGTCGGCATCGCCAAGACGAGCGGAAAGTTCGCCCAGCCGGTCACGGATGCGATCCTGGACGATAGGCAGGCGCTGCTCGGCCCAGGTCTTGTCGCCCTCCAGGAACTTGGCGATAGAGAGATCAAGGATCGGCGGCTCCACCGTGTTGAGCGCGGCAAACATCCACGTTATCGCGCGTGCCCGGGCATTGGCATCGACTGGCAGCAGGCCCGCATGGTGCTCCGCGATATGGAACACGATGGCCCCCGACTCGAACAGGACGAGATCGCCTTCTTCATAGGTGGGAATCTGCCCGAAAGGATGAAGCGCTCGATGCGCGGGTTCCTTCATCGCACTGAACGAAACAAGACGAACCTCGTAAGATTGGCCGACTTCTTCAAGCGCCCAGCGAACACGCATGTCGCGCGCGAGTCCTTTGCCGCGATCGGGGGACTGTTCAAAGGCGGTGATGGTGGGGATCATTGAAAGACTCCAGTTGATTGCATGACGCCATCGTGCGTCACGTAATTGATTGCGAAGGCACTTCTCATAGTAATTTCTCCTTCAGATCAGTCTTTCACTTGGGTGTTTCCTCTATCCGGTAAGTCGACGCGCGAAGCGGGTTCGGCTTAAATGAATTGTTAGAGTTTTGATACGACATAGATGTCCGTTGCCTGCACCAACTGGCGAACGAAGTGAATATGCTTTCGTAGGTCATCGCGTGTGACGGCATGCCTTTGCGGTTGCTGCTGTCCATCGATAGGCCGCAAAGAGCGATGTGCGATATCGCCACGCTTCTTGGCAAGACGGTTCAGCTCGGTACGCGCGGCTGACGGTTCAATGTTGTTCCAAGTCCAGCCCTCCGTTATGTCGATACCGAGATACTTCTGAAAGATCGGGCGAACACGGTCTGTACTGGGCGTATGAAAGTATTTGAGGTCGCTCGCAAGTGAGTCCTTGAAGAAGGAGGCAAGTGCAACTTCTTCTTTGCTTCTTGAACAGATTGCTTCCGATGCCTCAATTAATAAATCCTCAAAATAGGTCTCTAATGCTGCCAGCGTCATAACCAGACTGGCGCGTTTCAGAACCTCGATTTGAGGAGGGGGAGGATTAGTGTTTAACGCATCGAAGTGATTGAGCAAGTCGATGGCGTCTTGAATTGCGTGTTCAAATGTTTGGATAGCTTTGAATGTCATGGAAAACTCTAGTCAAGTAGTCAAGTAGGGTGGGCACGTTTTTGTGCCCACGCGGGCAGCGTTAATCATACCTCAGCACTGCACTTTCCATCGCAACAGCCCAGTCATGCGCATATACCCCATCATGCACATAGCGGTGAAATGTCGAATGAGGCCAATCAACCGCACGTAATACATGCCCGTGTTTAACCGGGTTGAAATGAATGTAATCGAGATGGTGGGCAAAATCATTTTCATCACGAATTTGGTGTTCCCAGAATCGCCGTTGCCAGATAGTCGATTCGCGATGTTTGAGTTTTGATGCAGTCACCCAGTCGGCACAACGATAATCTTCTCTGCAGGCCAAAGAAACCGCTCGCTTGATTATCATCCAACGGGTGGAAAAATCGGCATCACCGTCAGGTAATGTCCACACGCAATGTAAATGGTCAGGCAACAATACCCATGCATCAATGACGAAAGGACGCGCCACACGCACCGTTTCGATTGAGGCGCGCAATGCGTTACGAATCGCTTCGTCACATAGAATCGACTGGCGCCGGTAAGCGACTACCGTAAAGAAATAGCTTGAGCCAGCAGCCATTGCGCGGCGATAACGTGACATAGCTGTCTACTCCAAAATATAGCTGTCTACCCCAAAATAACGAATCCGCGTGGGCACAAAAACGTGCCCACCCTACATGGCTAATCGCTTCGTCACATAGAATCGATTGCCGCCGGTAAGCGACCACCGTAAAGAAATAGCTTGAGCCTGCAACCGTTGCGCGGCGATAACGTGACATAGCTGTCTACTCCAAAATGACGAATCCGCGTGGGCACAAAACGTGCCCACCCTACATGCTCATTAAGCGCCCAAGCCAAAGGTCTCTTGGAGACCGGCGAGTGAGTAGCACCTGACATCCACAGGGATCGGGCCGACGCTTGAGAGGTGGCTCAACGCAGCCCTTGTAGTCTCAAGAGCGGCGCTGTCGCCAACTACGACAACAATTACGAATCGGACGCTCTTCCAACCGTAGCGATCAATCGCGGATTGCAGCTGATTTATGGCCATTGTTGCCTGTCTAAGAGCATGGCGGCCGGAAGAAAATTTGACCTCTACTATGTGCAACTGACCGTTCTTTACAAAGGCTGCATCAAAACCCATGTCAGACCCTGCGGTCACTTGGCGATTCATTGTAGTGCTGTACTCCGCTTGGATAGCACGCAACGCTAGATCCTCAGCTTGGAAATACTGAGCCTTGGCCTGCGGAGTCAGGGTTGGTGTAGGTTGTTGAACAATTATCGCTTCTTCGAGGAGCTCGCTATTGGCCTTCGCTGCTTGCTGGGTTGGCAGCTGCGGCTGGAGTTGGTTAGAAATCTCAAATGGACCAGCTTTGACAGTACTTCCAGATTGAACTCTTTCGCCCAGCGCAGTGAGCAAATTGTATAGCGGCTTGTTAAAACGCCAGACAATCATGCCAATCAGTCCAACCCAAAATATGGTCTGGATAAGCGGTGCTATGTGTTCCATGCGTATTCCATCCTTCTAACGAATAGCGTTTATCTGCCGCCCTCTCAATGCTTGTTAAGCCCGCAACCTTGTCAGCGACGGATAAACCCCGTTGGACTGCACCATAGGAGAACGGAAACTATGGCGGATTGTAAGGTTTGGAAGTTTTTTACGTCTTAATTTTTGAAAAAGCGGCTGCCATAGCGCTTGGTGCGGTTCCTGAAGGCTCTCTTTGCTTGTCTCCAACTGTGCTCTTTGTATGACAAAGGCTATCCTGCTGTCTCTGTGAGTTTCTTGGTTCAGGTTTGCCGTTTGATTGCGGCGCAACATCAGTCAAACGCATGGTGAGCGCGATGCGCTTACGTTTTTCATCCACTTCCAGCACTTTCACCTTCACCACTTGTCCAGTTTTAACGATTGCATGCGGATCTCTCACGAAGCTATTCGACAACGCCGAAATATGTACCAATCCATCCTGATGCACGCCAATATCCACGAACGCACCAAAGGCAGCAACATTGGTAACGACACCTTCGAGGATCATGTCTGGCTTCAAGTCAGACAATTGTTCTATGCCTTCCCTGAAAGTAGCTGTGGTAAATTCAGGACGCGGGTCGCGCCCCGGCTTCTCTAGTTCTTTCAGTATGTCGGAAATTGTCGGCAGGCCGAATTGCTCGTTCACATATTTGGCGGGGCTTAGCGCATTCAGTAGCTGGCTATTGCCAATAACGGATTTGATGTCTTGTTTGATCTCCGCGAGGATACGATGCACCAGCGGATAGGATTCAGGATGGACGGCTGAGGCATCAAGCGGATTGTCGCCACCCATAATGCGCAGAAAACCCGCTGCCTGCTCAAAAGTTTTTTCACCCAGGCGCGGAACTTCGCGTAGTTGAGCACGCGAGGTGAACATGCCCTTGATATCCCGGTAACTCACAATACCTTGCGCCACGTTGCTGCTCAATCCGGAAACGCGCGCCAGCAGAGGAACTGATGCGGTATTCACATCAACGCCAACGGCATTAACACAGTCTTCAACGACGGCATCGAGTGAACGAGCCAATTGGGATTGGCCGACATCGTGCTGGTATTGTCCGACCCCGATCGATTTCGGGTCGATCTTTACCAGCTCGGCCAACGGGTCTTGCAGTCGTCGGGCAATCGATACTGCCCCACGTAGTGATACATCCATATCAGGCAGCTCACGCGAGGCAGTTTCGGATGCCGAATATACCGATGCGCCCGCCTCGGACACCACGACATTGCTCAGTTTCAGCTCTGGATGGCGTTTGATCAGCTCCAGCGCCAATTTGTCTGTCTCCCGCGAGGCCGTGCCATTGCCAATTGCGATCACTGCTACAAGATGCTTTTCGGCTAATTTTGCCAAGGTGTGCAAGGAACCATCCCAGTCATTTCTCGGTTGATGCGGATAGATGACGGCGGTATCCACTACTTTCCCCGTCTCATCCACTACCGCCACTTTGACGCCGGTGCGTATCCCCGGATCAAGTCCCATCGTGACGCGTGGGCCTGCCGGGGCGGCCAGCAACAAATCCTTCAAATTACGTGCGAAGACATTGATGGCTTCTTTTTCCGCAGAGTTCCGCAATGCGCCCATCAACTCGGTCTCCAAATGCAAAAAACTTTTCACACGCCATGTCCAGCGCACGGTATCCATCAGCCAATTGTCGGCAGGCCGTTGTTGCTGAGAGATGCCAAAGCAATTTGCAATACGGATTTCGCAAGGATTATGTGGCGCACTCCAATTTGTTTTATCTGCCTCGCTGTCGAGACGCAATCGCACATTCAGCATCTCTTCACGACGGCCTCGCAATATGGCTAAGGTACGGTGCGAAGGAATGGTTTTGATCGATTCGGCGAAATCAAAATAGTCGGCATATTTCGCTGCCAGCTCTTCCTTGCCTTCGATCACTTTGGATTCCACGATGCCGTGATCTTGCACATATACGCGCAGGGATTGCAGCAAGGTGGCATCTTCCGCGAAGCGTTCCAACAAGATTTGACGTGCGCCATCCAGTGCCGCCTTAATGTCTGGCACGCCGGGGTTGTCGCATTGTTCAATGGTAAAAGGTGGCTTCAGATATTGGAGTGCTTCCTGTTCTGGTTGCAGCATTGGATTAGCCAGCAACGAATCGGCAAGCGGCTCCAGCCCTGCCTCCAATGCAATTTGTGCCTTGGTGCGCCGTTTGGGCTTGTAGGGTAGATACAGATCTTCCAGATGCGTCTTGTCCGCAGCGTGCGTGATTGCATCCAACAGCACGGGGGTCATCTTGCCCTGCTCGGTAATCGAGGTAATGATCGTAGCGCGACGTTCTTCCAGTTCGCGCAAATAGCGCAAACGCTCTTCCAGCAGCCGCAACTGGATGTCGTCCAGTCCACCAGTCGCCTCCTTGCGATAGCGGGCGATAAAAGGAACCGTTGCACCTTCATCCAGCAAGGCAATGGCTGAGG
>CAWASY010000068.1:0-9712 GCA_963784505.1 uncultured beta proteobacterium
ATCGTTCATTGCAAGACACATCGAACAGCCCGGATCGCGCCACTCGAACCCCGCCTCAATGAAAATTTTGTCCAGCCCTTCAAGTTCAGCTTGCGCCTTGACCAGGCCGGAACCTGGCACCACCATCGCCAGCTTCACACCAGATGCAACCTTACGGCCCTTTGCCACAGCAGCCGCAGCACGCATATCCTCGATACGCCCGTTGGTGCACGAACCGATGAACACCTTGTCAATGGCAATTTCAGTAATCGGCGTATTGGCCGTCAATCCCATGTAGACCAGCGCACGCACCGCACCCTCGCGTTTATCCGCGCCCATCTGTGCCGGATCAGGTACGCGACCATCGATGGATACCACCATTTCCGGTGACGTACCCCAGGTCACTTGCGGACGGATAGCAGCCGCATCAATGACCAGCGTCGCATCGAACTGCGCACCGTCATCGCTGTGCAGATGACGCCAACTGGCCACCGCCTGATCCCACAATTCCCCCTGCGGCGCAAACGGACGCCCCTTCAGGTATTCGAAGGTGGTGTCATCTGCCGCAATCATGCCGGCGCGCGCACCGGCTTCGATCGCCATATTACACAGCGTCATGCGCCCTTCCATACTCAAGGTACGCACCGTGCTGCCGGTAAATTCGATCGCATAACCGGTGCCACCTGCCGTACCGATTTGACCGATCACCTGCAACGCGATGTCCTTTGCAGTAATGCCATTACCCAATATTCCTTCGATGCGCACTTCCATGGCCCGGGATTTTTTGGCCACCAGACACTGGGTTGCCATCACATGCTCTACTTCGGACGTGCCAATACCGTGCGCCAGGGCGGCGAACGCGCCATGTGTGCTGGTGTGTGAATCGCCGCAAACCACGGTCATGCCTGGCAGTGTCGCACCCTGCTCGGGGCCGATCACATGCACCACGCCCTGACGAATGTCGCCCATTTTGAATTCGGTAATACCAAATTCGGCACAGTTCGCATCCAGCGTCTGCACCTGAATCTTAGAGACAGGATCGGTAATACCGGCCGCACGATTGGTAGTCGGCACGTTATGATCGGGAACCGCCAGCATTGAAGCTACGCGCCAGGGTTGACGCTTCGCCAGCCTCAACCCCTCGAATGCCTGTGGGCTGGTCACTTCGTGAACCAGTTGACGGTCGATATAGATCAACGCCGTACCATCCGCATCCTGGCGAACAAGGTGAGAATTCCAGAGTTTGTCGTAAAGGGTTTGCGCACTCATAATAATTTCAGCCTAACATTACTCGATTTCAGAACGCGCGATTATGACACAACAGTGATAAATTGACAGTCAAAAGCCCCATCTGAGCACAATATTCGCACATACGACCCGATCGTCGCAGCTTAATGCAGCAGGATCAATCCCCAAATCACGACGGCGTTCACAATACTCATGAACACAGCGGCGCTGGCGATATCCTTGGCGCGTTTGGCCAAGGGGTGGCGCTCCAGCGAACTATGATCCACGGCCGCCTCCAGCGCCGAATTGATCAATTCCACGATCAAAACCAGAAAAACGCTAGCCATCAGCAGCGACTTGCCAACATTGTCGGCGCTGGAAAATAGCGCAACCGGAATGGCAATCGCGGCGACCAGCACTTCCTTGCGAAATGCATCCTCGTTCACCCACGCCGCGTACAAGCCCTGCAAGGCAATGCCAATAGCACGCCAGATATGCACCAGCCCTGGACGATGTTTATGCCGGTTTTCCGTCATTTGTCCGCAGCTTTGTCAAACTCGGCATAGTGCTCCCAGTTGCCATCGCCGCGCGAATAATAAAAATGCTGATTGTATTCAGCCACCGTGGCCTTTTCGTTCTGGGACACAAAACGGGTCGATGGCAAATCCGCCGCATAACTGGCCGGCAAAAAGGTATCACCTGTAAAAGGCGATTTCTCCAGCATGTGTTCGACGAGAGTGGAAACGGCAAGATAACTGGTCGGCTGGTCGATGATTTGCTGCTCGCCTTCGCGCTTGATGCCGCCCCCAATCACCCCTATTCCCACCGGCACGAGCGTGATGGACGGCGTGGGAATTTCACGCAGACCGGCTATTTGCCGTTTATCACCGCGCACCGCAGCGCCGTGTTCAGGCACCATCACGACCACCGTATGCCGATCCGACTGCGCCAGCTTTTGCATGAAACTGTCCATTTCATCCAGGAAGCGACTCAAGCGTGCCTTATAAGTAGCCAGGGTATTCGGTGCGGAATTCGTATCCGACAGATGATTACCATCATGCAGACTCACCGTATTATAGTAGAGGGCAACGCGGGGACTGACTGATTTTTGCCGATTTTCCATCCAGCGATCCAGCACCGACAAGTCATCGAATACCGGGGATTTATCAAAGGCGTATTGTGCAGGCTCCAGACCCGCTAGCGACAAAGGTGGGACATCGAGGCGTCCGTCCGTTCTTATCTGGCCCAGAAAATCATCAAACTTGCCATCGTGATTCAACGCCAGTTCAGTTTCAAAACCACTTTGTTGCAGGTTACTCATCAAATAGCAACGATCATCAGCGGGTGTGTACATACTGCCATGCGTGGGCTGTCCGCATTTTCCCCGCAACAAGTGAATGGCGGCCGGTCCGCTATAGGAAGCGGCTGAATTGAATTTGGTCAGCAAAAAGTCGAAGCGTTTCCACAACGGATGCTGATCCAGCCCGACAGCCAGCACGTCATCCCAGGACAGCGAACACACATGAATAAACAAAATATCAAAAGGAACCGCATCCGGTTGCGGCGTGGTAAATGATACTGAGCGCTTCGCCTCAGAAGCAAAAAATTCCTTTACAACGGCATCCACCTTGCCGGTATCGCGATCTGCCACACTGCCATGCGAGAACAACTGCACCAGCGCCAGCGCCATCATTGCCACTATCACCAGCACACCGACGCGCACCCATCGTGAGAGCATCCAGTATGCGGCAGCACAGGCCAACAGCAAGCCTGCCGCATGCCAACTAAAGAAGCGCCCGATCAATTCCAACAGATAGGGCAGACTAAAATCGGACAACAGGGACGCCTGTTCGAACAGACGTCCGATCGGTGGCAACCACGAATCGTGGTATAGCAACGCCACAGCCAGTAAAGGTGCAACAATATTGACCAGCCTGCGCAAAGGCGCAACAGGCAACATCACGAACGCGGCGAATGCCAAATTTTTGACGGGATGAAAATCCATCACCCCGAGGCCGTACAAAGCCAGTTTTGCACTAAAGTAATAGCCCCAGATTCCCAAAGGAATGAAGGATAGCCAGACGCGTGGACCGATATCCTGCACTCTGCGCGAAAACAGCCTTACCCGACGGTTACCAATCGGTTGCCTGGCTGGTAGCACTTTTTGCGCTATCGTTTCGGCTACCTCCAACCCGCCCTGAGCAGGACGCTTGCTTGACAACATCTTCCACCAGTTTTTTGGGCGAGCCACTTGGGTAAACTGTGAGGCCAGCTTGGCCAGATAGCTTGCCCAGTGGGACATTCCGAACTTGCCAGCTGGTTTGATTGCCGCCTGCGCCGGCGTATGAGCCTGGTCTGGAGCAGCTTCATAAGTCGTATAAATACCGGTCACGTCACCTATCTGTGCACGGCGCTCGTCGGCAGTCATCCGTCGGTCGCCTCTGGGATTTCTGGCACGATAGTGTGGCCCGATCGGCTGGTTCTGCTGCGGAAGCTTATTTCTGAACATAACGATACACTTCTTGCACCTCAAATGACGCAAAACCAACCCCGATTTTCGGCAACCAACCCGATAACGCACCGCATTTGTGCAGCATAACCCAAACCTTACACTCAACTCAACAAAATCGGCCTTTACCTGACTTTACGGCATTGCATGTAAACAGCAGCAAACCCAGCAGTGCCATAAAAGCACTACACGAATAAAGCAGGCTTGCACCGTAATACTGCCAGATGGGTCCGCTTGCAAGTCCGCCAACCACCCCACCAGCCCCGTAGGTCAAGCTGCCGAATAACGCCTGCCCCCTGGATTGATGCCTCCCCTGGAACAGCTCATGCACCAATCCCAGCGAGGCGGCATGATAAGCACCAAAAGTAGCCGCATGCAATACTTGCGCGATCAGCAGCAGCAACAACCAGTCCACCCCCCAGCCTATCAACATAAACCGCAACACAGCCAGCGCAAAACTCGCCATCAGCACACGCGGATAGCCAAACTTCCCCACCAGCCTCGGCATCAGAAAAAACACCGCAATTTCGCATAGCACACCCAGCGCCCACAACTGGCCCACCGCACTTTTCGCATAGCCATGTTCAACCAGATAGATGGAAAAAAAAGTGTAATAAGGTCCATGCGCTGCCGACATCAAAAAACAGGCGCCAAACAACGCCAGCACATGCGGCTGTACCAGTATCTGGTGGATGGATAATTCGTCGCTGTGATGCGCCACGACTGGCGTTGCCGGTAACTGGTGTGAAAAAAACAGAATGCCTAACTCGCAGAGCAAGCCCGCCCACAGCAGCCAGCTAATGGCAACATAATCAAAAGCGTAACCGAGCCCGACCACGGACAGGATAAAACCGATTGACCCCCACGAACGAAGCCGTCCATATCGTGCGGCCTGCTTACCCAGATAACTGAGCGTAGTTGCCTCCACCATAGGCATCAGGGCACTCCAGAAGAAGCTCATCAATCCCAGCACCAGCAACATTCCCCAGAAACGTTCAGTTGCAAATACGCCAAGATAAAAGCAAGCGCTCAGCAAGGCCGCAAGCTTCACCAGCAATAAACGTTTACCGGTGTAATCCGCCAGCCAGCCCCACAACCCGGGTGCGAGCATACGCATGACCGGCTGGACAGACATCAGAATGGCGATTTCCACCGAATTGAAATGGATTGATTTGAGATACAGACTCCAATAGGGTGCGAACATCCCAATGAAGGCGTAATAGAAAAAATAAAAGCCGGCAATACGCCAGTAATGGTTTTTGGTTTGGGTCACTTGGAGCGTCATTCATGCACATTCAGCCTATATTCTAGCTTGCATGCCACCAATTCACACAGGAAAGCGCTAACCAAACCCCCTGTCGTCTTTGCGACAAGCCTTTAGCCACGAACGAAGTACGGTGAAAAGCATTCCGCAATCCATTTGCAAGTTACTGGAATCGTCACTGCTGACGTTGCGGGCATTTCGTGGTGCAACAAAGTGATATTGCACAATGTGCACTATCCCGCAATTGACCTGCTCGTAATGACACAATAAATCAGTACTTGCCAGGAGCTGATTGCATCGCTACTTCTTGCCCGAATATTGGCATCACCCTCCTTTTATCATGGCATAATATTCAAAATAATTCACAGACTGCATCAGCAGTGTGCTTTATTTCATTTCCGCTCTTCGTTTTCATGTTTCATGCAGCACAATTAACTTTAAGCCATGGGAGAAATTGTCATGAAAATTATGTTATCCGGAATCATCCTGCTTATTGTACTGCGAACAAATGCACACGCAGCAACCCCGCTTGCCGGGCGTTCCATACTGATTATTGGCGAAAGTCATATGTCCATACCGGATTATCTGATCTCCAGCCTGCCCGATGAACTGGTTCGACAAGGTGCAAAAGTATTCTCCTACGGCGCCTGCGGCGCCTCCGCTGGCGACTGGCTCAAAACCAAATCGGTCACCTGCAGTGCATCCCGATCAGACAACGGCCCCATCAGACAACGCCCGGCAGACATTGCAACCACACAACCGCTGGACAAACTCATCAGCGAACATCACCCCAACCTGCTAGTACTGGTCATGGGCGATACAATGGCCAGTTACGACAACACAACCATTCCGAAAAGCTGGGTCTGGCAAAGCGTATCCTCATTGACCGAAGGCATCAAAAAACAGGGGATACGATGCGTATGGGTTGGCCCGGCATGGGGCGAAGCCGGTGGCAAGTACAAAAAGAACAATGTACGGGTGAAGGAGTTCTCCGATTATCTTGCCACGCTGGTTGCACCTTGCACTTATATAGATTCACTGACCTTTTCCAAACCAGGAGAGTGGAAAACAACCGATGGTGAGCATTTTGACAAATGGGGCTATGAAAACTGGGCAAAGGACATTACAGCCGCCATACTGTCCCCGGAAGTGCTAAATACCATAAAATAATACCTGCCCGCATGAGCTACCAGCGACAAAACAACGAACAAACACAATAAAGCACGGCATTGCAAAGTATACTCGCCTTGCGTAATATCCACGCTTGCTTTAAACGCTTGCCTGACCATAACGATCTTTCCTGTTGGCAGGGATTAACCTCAAGGCTTAGATTGAATGCGAGTTAGCTCAAATTTATTATATGTAACATTGCAGTATGCCGCCCTCTCACTCATTTTCAGTCTGGGCGGCCTGTCCGTTGCCTATGCTGATTCCTGCTCGAAAACCTGGCCTGCCTGGGAATCTTTCAAACAGAACATGATCAGCAAGGAAGGACGTGTCATCGATGGCAGCTCCGACCTGATGAAGACCACCTCCGAAGGACAGTCCTACGCCTTGTTTTTTTCACTGGTTGCAAATGACCGTGCAACTTTTGAAATGCTATTAAACTGGACTGAACAAAATCAGTCACAGGACGATATGAGCACCCACCTGCCAGGCTGGTCATGGGGAAAAAGGGCGGATAATTCATCGGGCAGTCTGGATGACAATTCCGCCTCCGATGCCGACCTGTGGATGGCCTATGCACTCGGTGAAGCCGGGAGACTCTGGGACAACCGTCGCTACGTGGCGCTTTCGTCCTTGCTGGCCGATCGTATACTGGGTGTAGAAACGATTGATATGCCGGGTCTGGGACTGGTTCTGTTACCAGGCGCAACCGGCTTCACACCCAGCTCGGAGCAGGTTCGCCTGAACCCAAGTTACCTTCCCATCCAGTTACTGCGCTGGTTTGCTGCGCGCAGCACTGACAAGCGCTGGGATTCGTTACTGAACTCTTCACAACAGGTGATCGTCAAGTCAGCCGTCAAAGGTTATGCACCGGACTGGATCATTTACGACAAAAGCAAGGGTTTTTTACCTGACAATCTTTCCGGCAATGACTGGGTTGGTTCCTATGATGCCATTCGCGTGTACCTGTGGGCGGGTATGCTAAACCGTAATGATGCCAACCAGCGTGTGTTAATGGATACGCTACGGCCCATGGCACGACTCGTAGAACAACGTGGTACACCACCTGAATCCATCAACCCCGACACCGGCGATGCCAAGTCCAACGGGCCTGTCGGATTTTCCGCTGCCATCATCCCCTTTCTCGAAGCTGCCGGCATGAACAGGCCGCTCGAACAGCAACTTCAGCGCATTGCGGCTGAACCTGCCATGGAAAATAGTTATTACGATCAGGTGCTGGGTTTATATGCGCTAGGTTGGCATGAAAATCGTTACCGCTTTGATCCCAAAGGCAACCTCACACCAAGCTGGATTTCAACATGCAAATAAATTTACGCGCCCTGTCTGTGACACTGATATTGGCAGGCGTAATCTGCGCGCCTGCGCTGGCCGCCATTCAACCTGACAATGCATCGCAAATATTGCTTAGCGGCGCTCAGAAATGGGTCGACAGGGATCGCACCGATCTGGCCAAAAACCTGCTCAACAAACTGCTGCTAATCCATCCCTCCTCCCCCGAAGCTCTGCTCATGTTGGGTAAAATCGAGGCCAAAAATGGCAAAACGGATGTGGCACAAGGCTATTTGCAACGACTGCAACAAAGTGCACCGGACAGCCCGCAAACACGTGAATTACAGGCAAGCCTGCATCCGTCAACAACCGCAAAAAGTGCTGCTGCACTGCCACAAAAGAACGACCCTCTGGCAGCACTCGAAGCGCAATCGGCCGATCCGAAACAAATCAAATCAGCCCTCGCCGGTTTCGAGGAACTATCCGGGCGACGGGATGTTGATACACAGCGCCTGCAAAAGGCCTGGCGCCGCAGCTTGCATAACTATCATGACCAGAGCAATAAGCAACTTGCGATCAAGCGCTATCTGGACGTCTACCCCAACGACAAGGAGATGATTGCGCTGCTGGGCAATACGCAAAGAAGCAGTGTTTCATCGGTTCCCAGCACTAAGCGAGTTACCACCCTTGGCAGCCCTGTACGGACGTCGGGCAAACGTAAAATTGCAAAGCAGCCACCCCCCACACCCGCTTTACCGGAAAGTCACACAGAAACAGCTGATTCAGGCACAAGCCTTGCCAATGATCCTGACATCATAGCGCGTACCGATGCGCTCGATGCGCTGTCGGATGGCAATCTGGAACTGGCGGAAACATCATTACTTGATATCATCAAACGCCGCCCGGAAGATCCGGAAGTCAGTGGCGGACTGGGTCTGATCAAACAAAAACAGGCAAAATACATCGAGGCGCAGCAATGGTTTGAACGCGCGCTGGCCTCAGCCCAGAAAAACAAAAGTGACACCCCGAAATGGGAGAGCCTGATTGCCGCAGCCAAAATAGGACAATATTCACTCGCTTCCGAAGAAGCCATCGACAAAAATCAACTCGCCGAAGCTGAAACCTATGTTCAGCAATGGCTGACGGTCAAACCCGGCGATCCGGACGGACTGGCAATGATGGGTAATGTCAGGGCTGCCGGAAATCAATTTACTGAAGCTGAGCAGTTTTATCGCGAAGCCCTCAAAACTGAAAGTTATAATGTTTCGGCAATCCGTGGACTGGTTAGCGTACTGTCACGCACTGGGCGCAGCGACGAAGCACTGCAACTGGTTGAACAGACACTGCAGGAGAATAAAACGGAATGGCGCAAAAGCCCATACAAGCAGGCCAGCCTGTTGCGCGAGGAAGCCAGCCTGTATATTGCCGCTCATCGAACCAGCCACGCCATTCAGTCACTGGAAATGGCTGTATTGCTCGACCCCAAGAATGCCCATTTTTATTGCACAAAATGGCCATTTTGGGAGAAATCATTATGATACCAGTATGCCGAATGCATGGGAGGAGTATATTAAACGTAACTCATTAACCCTGAATGGCACCATCGTTTCAAATGGTCGTGAGGGAACTAAGTGGGTTGCTACTATAACAGGAGAATATCTTTCAGGTTTTAATACACGTACTAATTCATATGATCGAAAACTCGTCTCAGACCCACCGCCACTTACTCCAGAAGTTTCAGATACGTATAAGTTTATAGAGTGGCGTGAGTCAAATTAATTCAAAATACTCCAGCAAAAGCTGAAGTATCTTGTCCAGCGATTTTCTCTGGGAGAGAAAAAATCTTGGTTATTTTTTCTTCTCTGTGGAGGAAAAAATGACTTGGCCTACTTTTTCATTTTGAAAGAAAAAGTAGGCAGACCAGAAGTTATTGTCGCTACGCTCTGTAACTTCTAGGCCACCAGAAATTATATTCACTTCGTTCATTAATTTCTAGGCCACATAAATTAAGTGAACAAAGGAATGTAGCCCGGCTTGCAAACTGCATACTCGGTGCGCCACTTCGGTGGGCGCCGCTCACTGAAGCATCGGGTTTGCCATGTACGAAAAGCATTTTGGCCTGAAATCGAAACCGTTCGGCTCCAAAGCTGAAGGCGCCGGTGTTTTTGTCGGACCACAGCATGCGAGAAAATCCACGAGCCTGCAAAAAGGGCTGGCTGCGGGCGACGCGGTTGTAACGGTAACCGGACCGGTAGGCGTTGGTAAGTCGACGCTTG
>CAWASY010000069.1:0-36008 GCA_963784505.1 uncultured beta proteobacterium
AACAGGCATTTTCCATTGATGGTCAGGAAGGTATCAGGAAACCGCTGGGTATGAGCGGCATGCGGCTGGATGTGGAAGTGCATATCGTCACGGGTGCGGTGGCAGCGGTACAGAACATCATGAAATGCATACATCGTTGCGGACTTGAGGTCAACGAGCTGATTCTGCAACCGCTCGCATCCAGTCGTGCCGTGCTGGCAGACGATGAGATGGATCTGGGCGTATGTCTGGTGGATATCGGCGGCGGCACGACAGATATCGCGGTATTTTCCGGCGGTTCTATCCGCCACACGGCCGTGATACCGATTGCAGGCGATCAGATCACCAATGATATTGCCATGGCGTTGCGCACACCCACGCAGGATGCGGAGGACATCAAGATACGCCATGGTTGCGCCTTGCGACAATTGGCAGATGAAGGAGTGATCGAGGTGCCGGGTGTCGGGGATCGCGGGCCGAGAATGCTGTCACGCCAAACCCTGTCAGAAGTGATCGAGCCGCGCGTCGAGGAATTGTATTCGCTGGTTCAGGCGGAGCTCAGGCGTAGTGGATTTGATGATTTGCTGTCGTCCGGAGTGGTGATCACCGGTGGCAGCAGCGCGATGCAGGGCATGGTTGAGTTGGGAGAGGAAATCTTCCACATGCCGGTTCGGTTGGGAATTCCAAAATATGTAGGTGGTTTGTCCGATGTGGTGAAAACACCCCGTATGGCGACGGGCGTGGGACTGTTGTTGTATGGACTGGAGCATTACAAAAGCAGTGAGGAAACGCGCAAGCAATCGCATTCGTTGGGTGATGTTCTGGCAAGAATGAAGTCCTGGTTCTAGTTTTATATCGGTCAGAGTTTGATCAATTCGGTTTTTAATATTTTCAAGGAGGCGGCGATGTTTGAAATCATGGAAGCACAATCACAGGATGCAGTAATCAAGGTGATCGGTGTGGGCGGTTGCGGTGGGAATGCGGTGGATCATATGATCACTCAGGGCGTGCAGGGGGTGGAATTTATCGCCATTAACACCGATGCGCAGGCATTAAATCGCAGCCTGGCGCGTTGCCAGTTGCAGATCGGCGAAGCCATTACCAAAGGGTTAGGGGCAGGTGCAAAACCTGCTGTCGGCAGGGCTGCGGCGGAAGAGGATCGCGAACGCATCAAGGACATGATACGCGGCGCGAATATGGTATTCATCACTGCCGGTATGGGGGGCGGAACGGGGACGGGGGCGGCACCCATCGTTGCTCAAATTGCACGTGAGATGGATATTTTGACTGTAGCGGTCGTGACCAAGCCGTTTACTTATGAAGGCAATCGTATGAGACATGCCGCAGAGGGGATCAAGGCGCTGCACGAGCATGTCGATTCGTTGATCATTGTGCCCAACTCCAAGCTGATGGAAGTGCTGGGCAGTGATGTGACCGTGCCGGAAGCATTCAAGGCCGCCAACGGCGTGCTGCAAGGCGCCGTGGCAGGGATTGCCGAAGTCATCAACGTGCCGGGTATGATCAACGTTGACTTTGCCGACGTACGCACCGTCATGTCGGAAAACGGCATGGCTATGATGGGTTCTGCGGTTGCATCCGGGCCCGATCGTGCGAAGGTGGCAGCAGAACGCGCCATTGCCAGTCCATTGCTCGAAGATGTGGATATGACCGGAGCGCGTGGCGTGCTGGTCAATATTACATCGACCAGTTCACTGAAAGTCAGGGAGATGGAAGAGGTCATGGCCTGTGTACAGTTTGCAGCTGAGGAAGCGACGGTCATACTGGGTTCGGTGTTTGACGAGAATATGGGCGATGAATTGCGTGTGACGGTCGTCGCAACCGGACTGGGGCTGCCGCTGGAACGTAAAATGGCAAAGCCCGAAGTCGTCTATGTGGATCAGGATTACAAGCGTACCGGTACGCACGATCATCCGGTGGCCAATATCAACTACGGCGAGCTAGATACACCGACTATCATGCGCAGTGGGCGTCGTGCTGCAGTGGATGCGATGGAAAAGTCCGGCGTGGATACCTATGACATCCCCTCATTCCTGCGCAAACAGGCCGATTAGTTTTGGGTACGGAAAGTCGAAAGCTGGGCGTTTGAGCTGTGGTAGTATCTGCGCATGAAAATTGCAATCAACAGGCAGATGGTTAAACAGCGCACCCTGAAGTCGTCGGTCAGCGTGACGGGTGTGGGGCTGCATAGCGGTGAGAAGGTTACCCTGACCCTGCGTCCGGGCAACATCGATAGCGGCATTGTGTTTCGTCGCGTCGATGTCAAACCGGTGTGTGAATTCAGGGCGCATGCGAACCTGGTGCATGACACAAGGCTGTCCACCTGCATGGAGCATAACGGCGTGCGCATCGCTACGGTTGAACATTTGATGTCTGCACTGGCAGGTTTAGGCATAGACAATGTCTGCGTGGAAATGAATGGATCGGAAGTGCCGATCATGGACGGCAGCGCCGGCACGTTCATTTTTTTGCTGCAATCTGCGGGTATCGTCGAGCAATCGGCGGCTCGGCAGTTTATCCGCATCAAAAAATCCGTCGAGGTCAAGCAGGGCGATAAGTGGGTGCGCTTCGATCCGTACAATGGCTACAAACTGAGCTTTACCATCAACTTTGCCCATCCTGTATTCGCCAATACCAAGCAGCAGGTCAGCATTGACCTGGACGAGCATGTCTATATTCGCGACATCAGCCGCGCGCGTACCTTTGGTTTTATGCAGGATGTCGAGGCGATGCGGGCGCAGGGGCTGGCACTGGGCGGCAGTCTGGATAACGCGATCGTGATGGATGAGTACCGCGTGCTCAATGCCGACGGTCTGCGCTTTGAGGATGAATTCGTCAAGCACAAGGTGCTCGATGCGATCGGTGACTTGTACCTGCTGGGCCATCCTGTGATCGGCGCATTCTCCGGTTTCAAATCCGGACATGCGCTGAACAACGCCCTGCTACGTGAGTTGCTGTCCGACGAACAGGCGTGGGAATATGCCAGTTTTGATAACCTTGCCGAAGCCCCTGATTTCCTGAAACTTCAGTTTGCCCAGAGTGCGACATGCTGATTCTGCGGCTGAGCCTGATTTTACTGGCGCTGCTGTTGATCCTGTCCGGCGGGATGTATTTGTTTACCCGAAATCGCCGCTACCTCAAGTTTGCCAGGCAAACCGTCCGCTTTGCAGCGCTGCTGGTGGGGGTGTTTGTCCTGCTGTTCGTACTGGAGCGCTATGTGCTGGTCGCCTGGCGCGTCTTGCTGTAAATCTGCCGTGATGCGCAATTCTCTGAACCGATAGCCGGTACTCGGCCTTATGCGGGGCTCCGCATAATCGGCCTGATGGGACGTTCGCTTTCGAGGTTTGAACGACAGCAGTCAGAGTGCCGCCACCGTTGACGGATAACGTGGAGCTAAGGGGCGTGCCGCCGATAGACGGAGCGTCCCTTGGAACGATGGGTTGGGCCACACAATTGAAACGGAGAAATTACGGTGAGCCATGCCCGCCCCTCATGCGGTATGCAATTCTTCGCGGATCACTTTGCGAATGGCGGCCTCTATCTGATCGCCGCGCATAGCGTCGTGCAGTGCTTGATTCACCAGCGTTTGATAACCACGTTCCCCGGCCTTGGCCTTGAAGAAGGCGATGACTGAGGCATCGAGCATGATAGAGACGCGCTGCTTGCCAAGTTTTTCCTGCACTGCCGCCGCAAATTCCTCGCGGTTGACATCCTTCAAGCCAACCCGCAGACGGGGTGGCTTAGAGGTAATGGGAGAGGGTGTCGATTTCATGGGATTCTGCCTTTCGCATGGAGATGATATGGATGTCGGTTTCGTTTTCCGTGTGGCAGATTGTGACAATGGCTGTGCCAAGAAAACCAGTTGAATTGAAGCGCTGCTCGCCGTTGTAATCGCGGGTATCCTCCACCGTCATTGTCGGCCCGTTGAACACCTGCTCGGCATCGGCGAAATCAAACCCGTGCTTTGTCAGGTTCGATTGCCGTTTGCTTTCGTGCCAAGTGAATTTCATGCCCTTCATTATACATACGATCATGTGTATTTCAAGGGTGGTTTGCAGAAGCGCCCTACCTGCACCCCGGTGTGTGTGATCGGTGAGGCCCAACGTAAAAGTAAGGGGCTGCGCTTTAGCGCAGTCCCTCTTGACTGCCGGGTTGGGGATCGCTCTTTTTCAGAGTGTCCCACACTCTTCGCGCAAGAGATAAGCTCTCTTGCCCCAGAGCCAGCAGTTCTTTACGAAACGCTGGCCACTCCGTGTCGTCGAGGAAGACTGAGCGGATGCTGTGATGTTCTTTTGGAACAACATCAATCTTCGAAAACAGAAACATACCATCTTCTGACGAAAAATCTGCAATAGCGCCATGTACGATGTCGTTTCGCATCTTTCCGGCACCGGAAAACCTTGTTAGCAGTGCATCGCATTCCGTTTTAAACGGCTCCAACTCCGTGAATTTTGCGAAACACTGACGCAGCAATTCAATTTTCTGAGTCAAATTTGTTGGGCGACGATTGAGGAGTGGGTCGCCCCCAAAGCGATGGAAGATAGCAGCAACGACAAGGTCTAAATGTTGCTCATCCATACCCCATTGAACAACAACGAAGCCAACAGCCTGGAATAATTTCTCGAAGTTGCTGTTTGGTTCAACACCGGGAAGATCGAAGCTCATGTGTATCCCCAACGTTAAATATACAGAACTTTTCAAATGTATGCCGGACCATGATTCTATGTATGCAGGTCTGATATGCTGCAACTATCTGAATTATAAGCCTGCCGGAAATTTATCATGTCACAGCCGTCCGCATACTCGGCACCCCATGACGCACCCTATGCACCGATGTTGCTGGAAGTTGTGCGGGAGCGCATCCGAGCGAAGCACTTGCCCGCAATGGGTACGCTGGTGGGTGCCCGATCGCTAACGCGACCACCCTTCAGCGATAGTCGGACAACTGAGCAATCATACGCGAGCTGGATTAGGCATTTTGTGAATTTTTATCACAAAAAACACCCGCGTGATATGGGGGCGCCGGAAGTGGGAGCGTTTTTAACCGATTCAGAATACCAGTCATTCTTTGGAAAATTTTTCCAGCGCATGTTTCAAGGGGGTATCCTGCATGCTTTCGCTGAGTTCATGCAGCTGATTTTTTGCCGTGCTGCTCAGGATGCGCGGCGCGCGCGTCTGCTTGGGGAGCGTATAGCCAACTTGCACCTTGACATTGATTCCGCTAATCGCGCAACCTTTGTCCTGCAATTTAACGACTATTTCGGGCGCCAATTGTCGCAGTTTTGCGGCGAATGTTCCATTAATGGCAGCAATGCTCAGTATGCCCTGACGCAGTCCGAGCACCTGGCACGATTGCGCAAAATAGGCAGGCGCAACACTGATAAATTGCTGTTGCAGCCTGGTCAGTGTATGCACGGTGTCTAGCAAAGGGCGCAATTGATCGCTACTGCTCATCAATGAGTTAAAACGTTGTGTCAAAACTGGAATATCCCGAGAGTGATTACGAATGCATGAATACTAAGCGACTTTTTGTTCGGTGTGCAATTTGTATTGGGGCGGGACTTGAGAAATTGTCTGTCGATTGCGTTGGTGTTGTATGCAGATACACACTCGCGGTATGGTAATATAACGCGACGAGTCTGGTAAATAATATTTAATCGCAGTCTGTTCATTCATGGCACTAGTCTGTAGGTTGGATGGCGACAATTGAACCGGGCAGGTAAAAGCGGGTCTATTGCTGCAATTGCTTCATAGTCGGCAAAGAGAGTGATGCAATATCGTGCGCTTGACGCATGAGACAGCCAGTTAAGTTGACGGGAAAATTCCCTGATGTTTTTACAAGGGTGAGCGGGCGCAGACCCACTCACCCTAAATTTGTGGTAGAGAAAACTAAAACATGATTTCAAAAACATTAAAAAGCATTTTTGGCAGTCGTAACGATCGTTTACTCAAGCAGTATCGCGTTACGGTAAAGGAAATCAATAAGCTCGAAGCTGGGCTCGCAAAGCTAAGCGACCAGCAACTGCAGGAAAAAACAGCACTTTTCAGGCAGCGCTTTGCTCAGGGTGAAAAGCTTGATGCGTTATTGCCCGAGGCTTTTGCCGTGGTGCGCGAAGCGAGTACACGGGTGCTGGAGATGCGCCACTATGATGTGCAGATGATTGGTGGCATGGTGCTGCATTATGGCAAGATCGCCGAAATGCGCACAGGTGAAGGCAAAACGCTGATGGCGACACTGCCTGTTTATTTGAATGCAATTACCGGTCGCGGTGTGCATGTCGTGACGGTGAACGATTATTTGGCCTCGCGTGACGCTGCTTGGATGGGAAAACTCTACCGTTTTTTGGATTTGTCGGTAGGCGTGATCGTCTCGCAAATGCCGTCGGAAGAAAAACAGGCTGCTTATGCGGCTGATATCACTTACGGTACCAACAACGAATTCGGCTTTGACTACCTGCGCGACAATATGGCTACACAGGTGGGTGAGCGTTTTCAGCGCAAACTCAACTATGCCATCGTGGATGAAGTTGATTCCATATTGATTGATGAGGCGCGTACGCCGCTGATTATTTCCGGTCAGGCCGAGGGTGATGTCAATGTCTATGTGAAAATCAATGCGCTGGTGAAACAGTTGATCCGTCAGAAGGATGAAGAGTCGCCAGGCGACTATTCGGTGGATGAAAAAAATCACCAGATATTGCTGTCCGAGACTGGACACGAAAATGCCGAAAATATACTCACCAGCGCGGGGTTGTTGCCGCCCAATGGCAGTTTGTATGATGCCGCAAACATTTCCCTGATACACCATCTTTATGCCGCATTGCGCGCCCATGCGCTATATCATCGCGATCAGAATTATGTCGTTCAGGATGGCGAAGTGGTCATCGTGGATGAGCATACCGGTCGTCTAATGTCCGGACGGCGTTGGTCGGATGGCTTGCATCAGGCTGTCGAAGCCAAGGAAGGCGTTGAGATCAAGAAGGAAAATCAGACGCTGGCCTCGATTACCTTCCAGAATTATTTCCGCATGTATGAAAAATTGGGTGGCATGACTGGCACGGCGGATACCGAAGCCTTTGAGTTCCAGCAAATTTACAATCTTGAAACGGTCATTATTCCGCCGAATCGTCCGACCATCCGACTCGACCAGATGGACAAGGTCTATTTGACCGCGATGGAAAAATATCACGCGGTGATCGTTGATCTCAAGGAATGCTACGAGCGTGGCCAACCGGTGCTGGTTGGCACCACTTCGATCGAAAACTCGGAACTGTTATCCCGTCTGCTTGATCAAGAGAAGATGCCGCATCAGGTACTCAACGCCAAACAGCACGAACGTGAAGCCGAAATCATCGCCCAGGCCGGTGCGCCAAAAATGGTGACGATTGCGACCAATATGGCCGGTCGCGGTACGGATATCGTATTGGGCGGTAGCATCGAGAAAAAAGTCGAGGCGGTGCGTGAAGACGAAGCGCTGGACGATGCGGCTAAACAGGCGCGTATCGAACAGATCAAGGCGGAATGGAAGCTCGTGCACGAACAGGTGCTTAAAAGTGGCGGCTTGCATATTATCGGTACCGAGCGACATGAGTCGCGACGTGTGGATAATCAATTGCGTGGCCGCTCTGGCCGTCAGGGCGACCCGGGGTCGAGCTGTTTCTACTTGTCGCTGGAAGATCCGCTGCTGCGCATTTTTGCGTCCGACCGGGTTGCTGCGATCATGAACAAGTTCAAGTTGCCCGAAGGCGAGGCGATTGAGCATGTCTGGGTGACACGGGCGATTGAAAATGCACAGCGCAAGGTTGAGGCGCGCAATTTCGATATGCGCAAGCAGATACTGGAATACGATGATGTGGCCAACGATCAGCGCAAGGTTATTTACCAGCAACGTACTGAATTGCTGGAAAGCGACGATATTTCCGAAACGGTCAGTGCGATGCGTGAGAGTGTGCTTAACGACACCATCAGTCAATACATCGTGCCGCACAGTATGGAAGAACAATGGGATGTGCCCGGTCTGGAGCGTGTACTTGCTGCTGAATACCATCTGGAGTTGCCATTGGCGCAATGGCTGGAGGAAGACAAGACCTTCAACGAGGACAGCTTGCGTGCTCGTGTTTATGAACAGGCCGGTGCTTTGTATCAGGCGAAGGTAGCATTGGTCGGTGGCGAGGCCATGCATCATTATGAGCGAGCCATCATGTTGCAAAGCGTCGATTTGCATTGGCGCGAACACCTCTCGGCGCTCGATCATTTGCGTCAGGGCATCCATCTGCGCGGCTATGCACAGAAGAACCCCAAGCAGGAATATAAGCGCGAGGCATTCGAGCTGTTCTCGACTATGCTCGATGTGATCAAGAGTGAAGTCATTCAGGTGTTGATGATCGTGCAGGTGCGCAGTGAAGCGCCTGTTGAACCTGTGGAAGCTGCACCTGTCGTTGAAAATATACAGTATCATCACTCAAATTATGAAGAGGCGCTTTCTGCCGATAATGTTGCGCCTGCAGCAGAACCCCAGCCATTCGTGCGTGGCGAGAAAAAGATTGGCCGAAATGATCCCTGCCCTTGCGGGTCGGGTAGGAAATACAAGCAATGCCATGGACAATTAAGTTAATAGACTAAAGGAGAATGCAATGACATTAGTGATCGATACACTGCGCACCTCACCTGTGACTGAGGAGTTGAGTGAGGCTGAAGTTGAAATATTGTCCGAATTGTTTGAAATTCGTGAGTACAACTCGGGTGATGTTATTGTGGAACCCAGAGATGACCAGCCCGATAATCTGTACATTCTTGCCTCCGGCGAGATTGATGTGAAGATCGAAAGTGGCAGCGAAGAATCAACGGTTCATGTGCTCAAACCGGGCGATCTGGCGGGCATGATCACATTTGCCGGCGGTGCGGCAACGCAAGTCAGTGCGACGCTATATGCGGTTGGAGCCACCAAGGTGTTGACTATGGCACGTACCCGATTTGAGACGCTGCTCAACTCGCATCCTAAACTGGTTTATCGCGTCATGCGCGGCATCATCCGCAACATGCATGGTATCGTCAGACGCGTGAATAGCGAATCGGCAGAGTTGTCGAAATACATTTACAAAACCGGTGGCCGCTACTAATTGAATTGCCCCATGCCGAATGCTATCAGCATGGGTAACAGGAGAAATACATGCCGGTTAATCTGAATCCACCCGTGGCGGCACAATTGCTACCTGTAGCGGGCGTCTCGCTGGGAATTGCTAAGGCCAATATTAAGCGCGAGAATCGCAGTGATCTCCTGGTTATTGAGCTATGTGAGGGCGCGCGCGTTGCCGGTGTTTTCACAAAAAACCGTTTTTGTGCAGCGCCCGTGATTGTAGCCCGTGAGCACCTGGCTCAAGGCGCTGTCCGTGCGCTGTTGGTCAATACGGGCAATGCCAATGCAGGAACCGGAGAGTCAGGCTTGCAGGATGCGCGTCAGACCTGTGCGGCGCTGGCGGGTTTGCTAGGTTGCGAGGCATCAAAGATTTTGCCATTTTCGACCGGTGTTATCATGGAGCCGTTGCCGGTCGGGAAAATTGCAGCAGGCCTGCCCGCTGCAATAGCCAATCTGTGTGCGGACAATTGGTTTGATGCCGCTCATGCGATCATGACCACCGATATCGTTGCGAAGGCGATTTCCAAACAGCTGATCATTGATGGGGCGACGGTGACAATTACCGGGATCTCTAAAGGGTCGGGCATGATACATCCGAATATGGCGACCATGCTGGGCTATATTGCAACGGATGCGGCCATCAGCCAGGCACTGTTGCAGGAAATCGTCACTGAAGTGGCGAATCGTTCCTTCAACTGCATCACCGTTGACGGCGACACCTCCACCAACGATGCACTGATGCTTATTGCGACCGGAAAATCTGCGCTGCCCGAAGTGGTCTCGCGCGAAAGTGCGGTTTATGCCGCATTGTGCGAAGCGATTTCCGAGGTGGCGATTTATCTGGCGCAGGCGATTGTGCGCGATGGTGAAGGGGCAACCAAGTTCATTACTGTGGAAATCGAAGGTGGACGCTGCGAGGATGAGTGCAAGAAAATCGGTTACGCCATCGCGCATTCACCGTTGGTTAAGACCGCATTTTTCGCATCCGACCCGAACCTTGGACGTATCCTGGCCGCGATCGGTTATGCGGGGGTCGAGGATCTGGATGTGGCTGCGCTTGAACTCTATCTGGATGAGGTGCTGGTTGCTGAAAATGGCGGGCGTGCGGCGAGCTATCAGGAGGAAGACGGGCAGCGTGTGATGCAGCAATCCGATATCACCATTCGTGTGGTGTTGAACCGTGGCTGTGTGAATGCCACTCTCTGGACCTGCGATTTTTCATATGATTATGTGAAGATCAACGCCAGCTACCGAAGTTAATTTGTTGTTTAATATTCCGTCATACCTGACCCGTAAGCGGCGTTGGGGTGGCGGATTTTATTTGGACGCATTGGCTATGAATAAACTCGACCAGTTTCTCACCCGCGCCGATGGCTTGATTACCCGGCTGGAAAATATATTACCCTGCGTTCATGCCATAGAACCCAACTGGCAATCATCGGCGGCTTTTCGATGGGATCATACACAGCGTATTTTGTCTCCGGTGGCCAATTTTCAGCGTATCGCGCTGGGAGATTTGCTCGGCATAGAAGATCAAAAGCTGCGCATCAACCGGAATACAAGGCAATTCGTACTGGGTGGCACCGCCAATAACGTGCTGCTGTCCGGCGCGCGTGGCACGGGAAAATCCTCTTTGGTCAAGGCGTTGCTGAACGAGTATGCCGAACAGGGTTTGCGCGTGATCCAGATCGACAAGCAGGGACTGGTGGATTTGCCGCTGATTGTCGGTCTGGTGCAGGGACGGTCCGAGCGCTTTATTCTGTATTGCGATGATTTGTCCTTTAATGCCGATGAATCGGGCTATCAGACGCTGAAAGCGGCCCTCGATGGCGATCTGGTCGCCTTTTCGGATAATCTGCTGATTTACGCGACCTCGAACCGGCGTCATCTGATGCCGGACTATATGAGCGATAATCTTGCGACCACCTATGTCGGCGACGAAATCCATCCGGGAGAAAGCGTTGAGGAGAAAGTCTCCCTGTCGGAACGCTTTGGTCTGTGGATTTCCTTTTATCCATTTAGTCAGGACGAATATTTGTCGATTGCAGCGCACTGGCTACAACAGCACGGCTGGCAACAGGGGCTGACCGATGAGGTACGCCGTGCTGCACTGCAATGGTCGTTGTCACGCGGTTCGCGCAGTGGGCGGGTGGCAGGACAGTTTGCCAGGGATTGGTGTGGAAGTCTGAGATAGACTGCTACTAGGATCGGTAAGCAATCGGAATTATCTCAATAAGTGCGCACATGCATGGCAAACAGTCACCTATGAACGATCAACGACAACGTATGAAGGTGCTGGTTGCGGGTATCTGCAGTCTTATCCTCGGTCTGGGCATTGCCCGTTTTTCCTATACACCCCTGTTACCCCTGATGCAGCAGCAGGCAGGGCTTGGGCTGGCCGAAGCCGGGTGGCTCGCGGCAATCAATTACACCGGCTATCTGTGCGGTGCCATCATCGCTTCTCAAATCAAGGATATGGTTGTCAAGGACAGGTTATACCGGATCGGCATGGTGATCGCCGTTATCAGTACCCTCATGATGGGGTTGAGCCATCATTTTCTTGTTTGGGCAGTCTCGCGTTTCATCGCTGGATTCGGCAGTGCGGCTAGCATCCTATTGGGCAGCGGACTGATACTGAACTGGTTGATTCGCCATCATCATCGCAGTGAACTCGGCATCCATTTTTCAGGTATCGGGCTTGGCATTGCGGGTTGTGCAGCCGCATCGGCAATGATGAGGCAAGCAACAGACTGGCAGACGCAGTGGTTCGTTTTCGCTGCGATTGGCTGCCTGTTGCTTGTCCCTGCGTTAGGCTGGCTGCCCGCGCCAGATCGCAGTTTGACGACCAATACGGGTAAGGTCATGCAGGATGCACCGCCAAGTGCACTTTTCCTGCGACTATTTATGGCGGCCTATTTTTGTGCCGGTGCAGGCTATGTGGTGACGGCGACTTTTATCGTCGCCATTGTGGACAGGCTGCCTGGACTTGCCGGCAAGGGGACGCTTGCTTTTCTGGTGATCGGACTGGCCGCAGCGCCTGCCTGCATCGTCTGGGATTATATCGCCCGTCGGGTAGGCGATATCAATGCGTTGATCATCGCTGCAGTGCTGCAAATATTGGGGATACTGCTGCCTGTGCTGGGTGCGGGTCTGGCCGGTGCACTGGCCGGTGCGCTGCTATTTGGCGGCACTTTCATCGGCATGGTGAGTTTGGTATTGACCATGGCGGGCCGTTATTATCCGACTCGCCCTGCCAGAATGATGGGCATGATGACCGTTTCCTACGGTGTTGCGCAAATCATCGGGCCGGCTGTGACCGGCTGGTTCAGCGGCCGACTGGGCAGCTATACCGCAGGTATTTATCTGGCGGCAGGCGTGATGATGGTGGGGGTGGTGCTGCTGTTGTTGCTGAAGGGCTTGCAGCGGCGCGAGAGGCAGATTCAGACGTCGAATGGGGCGTAGGGGTAATTGACTTTATTCGATGGCAACCGTGCTCTGCAGGATCGGTCAGGTTTTTCTGCGGCTGGTGAGCCAGGAAAACAGTGAAAGTAGCGCAAGTCCTGTACCGATGAGTACAATACCTGCAATTTCGCCCGTGCTGAATGCCTCATCTAGCAACAGACGGGATGAAATGATGGCGACCACCGGTGTGCCCAGTACCGACAGGCTGGCTTCCCAGGCTGGTACGCGATCCAGAATATAAAACCACAGCCACCAGCATGCCGCTGTGCTAAATACCGCCATGAATGCCAGTATGCCCAGATAATGGACACTCCAGTCGGTGGCGCGTTCGGGCACGATACAGGCAAACAGTAACAGCGGTATTGAACCCAGTATTAGTTGCCATGCCGTGAGTGTGAGCAAATCTACCGGATGCCTGGCACGCAGGTGTTTGAGCAGGATGGTGCCGGTAGCCCAGCACAGGGCGGCCAGCACGCCGAGCAGTTTGCTCAGCAGGCTGGTGTGCATATTCCAGGGTTCGATAATCAGCAGTAATCCGGCCAGTGTGCTCAAGGCCGCTAGCCATTGACGCCCGACAATACGTTCGCCTAGTATCAGCCATGCCATGAGCAGAGTCCAGATGGGCATGGTAAAGATCAGTACGGCCGTCTTGCCCGGGCCGCCTTCAACCAGTGCCCATGTCTGAAATAGCATGAAACCGCTGACCTGGACCATGCCGATTGCCAGCGTCGTCCACGGCGCGACCAGTTTGAGGGGGCGTCCTATGAGTCGTAGCAGCAGTAGCAGGGCCAGTGCCGCGCCCAGGCTGCGTTGTGCTGCGAATGCGAAGGGGGGCGCGAATGACAGTGCCTGTTTGGCCAGTACCCAGGTATAGCCCCAGGTCAGTGAGAGGATAATTAGGGCAAGTGCGGGCAACCAGCGGTTCAGGTGTGAGAGTGGCATGAAAGATTGTAATGGTGCAGGTGCAGACGGGTTATAGTGATCAGTGGCTGGCACAAGCCGTGCAGTTCGGATCCTGGCTCAGTTTACTTTGTTTGATGGACATGATGAGCGCATCCACAGTCAACAGCCGGCTGGATAAACCAGTGGTGATGCCAGCGAGCAGTTTGAGTGTTTCGGCTGCCTGCAAGGTGCCGATAATGCCGGTCAGCGGTGAAAAGACGCCGGTGGTGGCGCAGCGCAATTCTTCTGCTTCGCTGTCCTCCGGGAACAGACAGTTGTAGCAGGGCGTATCCTTCAGGCGGAAATCGAATACGCTGACCTGCCCGGCGAATTGGATAGCCGCACCCGATACGAGCGGTTTTTTGTGTGACAGGCAGGCGCGATTGATCGCATAGCGTGTCATGAAATTGTCGCTGCAATCGAGCACCACATCGGCAGCATTGATCAATGCATCCAGTTGATCGGATTCGACGCGAACAGGGATTTCGATGCAGCGGGTGTCGGGATTGATTGCGGCAATCGCCATACTGGCTGAATGCACCTTCAGCTGGCCCAGCGACGAGGTGTGATGCGCAATCTGTCGCTGCAAATTGCCAAGTTCCACGAGGTCAGGGTCGCACAGCGTTAATTGACCCACACCGCTTGCAGCCAGATACAAGGCGGCGGGCGAACCTAGTCCGCCCAGTCCGATTATCAGTACGTTAGCGTCCAGAAAACGTTGCTGGCCTTCAATGCCAATTTCGTCGAGCAGAATATGGCGTCCGTAGCGTTGCAGTTGCAGATCGTTCATGTCGTTTTGTAGCGTAGGCACAGCATTTCATTGCACGCTCGCCTGTCATGCCAGCGCTGAAGCCGATTGATGCGTAGCACAAATTCAGGGAAACCGGACACCATCAAGCGCATTATTCGTATTCGCGCTGTTGCGGCGGGCGTGCGGCATATTCATGATGGGTTTCATGACTGCCAACCTCGACAAAGACATCCTTTTCATTTTTTTTTGTGACATGGCCGCGGATTTCCATGTTGTGGCGGCAGGTATCCTCGCAATAATGAATAATATTGCGGCCGACATGATGCATAAAGCTGTGGTCGAGCACAAAACCTTCCTGCTCCAGCGCGTTTTCCAGTCCCGACAGCGTATAGTCGCGCAGATTGTAGTAAACATCCAGCGCGCGGGATTTTCCTGTGAGTAGCACTTTAAGGTGGGGCAGGTCGTTTAGTATTGCCAGTGCACGATTTACCTGATCATCAGGTTCGGCAGCAAATAATATTTCACGGTGCTTTTCCATATCGAAAGGGTTGATCATGCGATTCTCCTGTTATCTGCCTTGCAATATCTGCATGCCTTTTAGCAGGTTCAAGGCTTGATTGAGTTGATAGTCATTCTTTGAGCCAAACTCGACGGGTGTGGCTTTGCTCGCATTGATTTTCGGTGCGATTTCAGCCTGTGGAACAAAATCACCCTTGTCATCGGTCTGCTTGTCATTGGTCAGGTGTTTGGCGAGATCCGATTCGCGCAATTGCAGGATATTGTCGCCATCTGTCGAGGAGGGGTCTTCCACCAGAATGTCGGGCACGATGCCTTTGGCCTGGATAGAACGTCCGCTCGGTGTGTAATAACGTGCCGTAGTCAGTTTGATGGCGGTGTTATTGCCAAGCGGTAGCACCGTTTGCACGGAACCTTTGCCGAATGTTTGTGTGCCCATAATGACCCCGCGTTTGTGGTCCTGCAGTGCACCGGCAACAATTTCGGAGGCCGACGCGGAGCCACCGTTCACCAGCACCACTAATGGCACACTTTTGATCGAAGCGGGAATGATGGTTTCATAGTCATTCTTGTTGCCGCTGCGTAAATAAAATTCTGGCGAGGCGGTCAGGCTCATTTTGGCGTCTTCCGTGCGCCCTTCCGTGTAGACGACCAGGGCATTGCGTGCAAGGAACGCGGCCGAGACGGCAACGGCACCGTCAAGCAGTCCGCCCGGATCGTTGCGCAGATCCAGTACCATGCCTTTCAGATCGCCCTTATTTTCCTTGACCAGTTTGTCCAGCGCAGTCGCAAGATTTTCACCGGTATGTTCCTGAAACTGGGTAATGCGCACAAAGGCATAACCTGAATCAAGCAGCTTTGCCTTCACACTTTGTACCTTGATCACGGCACGAGCCACGGTAATCAGTAGTGGTTTGTGCTCATTCTTGCGCAGGATAGTGAGGACAATTTTGCTGCCCGGCTTGCCGCGCATGCGTTTGACTGCATCACTTAGCGACATGCCTTTTACCAGCGAGTCATCGAGCTTGAGTATAAGATCACCCGCCTTGACACCTGCAACATAGGCGGGAGTATCTTCAATCGGCGAGATGACTTTAATCAGCCCGTCTTCCATGCCGACCTCAATGCCCAGTCCGCCGAATTCGCCCTGCGTGCCGACCTGGAGATCCTTGAAAGCATCTGCATCGAGATAGGCGGAATGCGGGTCAAGTCCGGCAAGCATGCCCTTGATCGCTTCGGTGAAAAGTTTTTTATCGGAAACTGGTTCAACGTAACTGTGCTTGATTTGTCCGAATACTTCGGTGAAGGCGCGCATCTCTTCGACGGGCAGGGGGGTAACAACGTCCTCTTTATCCGCCATTGCCGCGAAATGAATACTGAGTGAAATGCCGGCAACTAAGCCTAGCCCTACCAAACCTGCTTTTTCCAATCGACGCATAGTCGTCCCTCGTTATTTTTTTGCCATCCATTTTATTGGATCGAGCGGTTTGCTCTCGTGGCGCAGTTCAAAGTATAAACCGTAATCGGGATTTCCGCCGCTCTTGCCCACAGTGGCAATGGTGTCACCTCCGTGCAGTTCGTCGCCTACCTGCTTGTACAGGGTTTCATTATTGCCGTACAGGCTCATGTAGGCATTGCCATGATCGACGATCAGCAGATTGCCAAATCCGCGCAGCCAGTCGGCAAATACCACGCGGCCGGCGGCTACCACTTTGACGGTCTGTCCACTGGCAGATTTAATGAATAGTCCCTTCCATACTACCGTGCTGTCAGGCCGGGTAGCGCCAAATTGGTTGGTGATTTCACCTTTTACTGGGAGAGCCAGTTTGCCAGCCAGTTGTGCGAAGGGTTTACCGTCAAAGCGACTGTCCGGAATGTTTTCATTACGAAACAGGGAGCTGGATTTCGGTTTTGCCAGCATTTCGGCGATTTTGCTGACCAGTGTGGACAGACGGCTTTCATTGCGTTGCAGGTGCGATATTTCTATTTTCTGCTGGGAAAGTTGCTTGGAAATATGGCCTAGCACTGCCTGGCGTTCCAGTTTGTTTCTTTTTAGACTTTCTTCCTGTGCTGTCTGTTCGCTGCGCAATTGCGCCAGCGTCGTGCTTTGTGTCATCGCTTGGGTACTGACATCGTTCAGTGTCTGCAGGTCGCGGCGCATCTGGTCCAGCCAGACGGCGCGATTGCGTGCAATATAGCCAAAATATTGTATGTCTCGGGAGACCTTATTCGGGTCCTGATTATCCAGCAGGAGTTTGAGGTATTCGTGTTTACCGCCAATATATTGCTGGTACAACAGCTTGGCGAGCATCGTCTTTTGTGCAGACAGGCGTGTTTGAAGTTGTTGACGCTGTGTTTGAAGCAAGTTCAGTCTGGAATCCGCTTCATGTTGTCGGTCGGTTAATTCGAGCAATTTGCGATTGCTGTCACTGATGGCGCGTTCGGAGGCGCGCAAGGCATCGGCTGCCTCGGTTTTCGATTCGTTGGTCTTGGCAATTTCGCTTTGCATCGTAGTGATGCGCTGGCGCAGGTTCTCCAGTTCTTCTTGCTGGCCGGCAAAGACCGAGCCAGTCAGCAAGAAGAGCAGCAAAGCGAGTGCGTATTTTGTGTTCACTTGAGTTGGATCAGACTTTGTCCTGTCATTTCCACAGGTTGCGGTAGTCCCATCATGTACAGCAGGCTGGGGGCAATATCACGTAACGAACCTGCGTCGGTCATCGTTGCCGGTCTTCCCACATAGACAAACGGCACGGGATTGAGGGTATGTGCGGTATGCGCCTGATGGGTCGTGTTATCCATCATCTGTTCGGCATTGCCGTGGTCAGCGGTGATGATCACTTCGCCGCCGGTAGATTGCATTGCAGTGACCACGCGTCCGATGCACAGGTCGAGCGTTTCGATGGCCTTGATGGCGGCGTTCATGTTGCCGCTGTGACCGACCATATCGCCATTGGCATAATTGCAGGCGATGAAGTCATATTTTCTGGCCAGAATTGCCTCGACCAGCTTGTCGGTCACTTCGACGGCGCTCATTTCCGGTTGCAGATCATAGGTGGCGACCTTGGGTGAGGGGACTAAAATTCGGTCTTCGCCTGGGTAGGGTTGCTCCTTGCCGCCGCTGAAAAAGTAGGTGACATGGGCATACTTTTCGGTTTCAGCGATGCGCAACTGTTTCAAACCCAGTCCTGAGAGGTATTCGCCGATATCGTTGTGGATTGCATCTGCCGTAAAGGCGCAGGGAAAGGTGAATTCTGCGCCGTAATTGCTCAGGCTGACGAAACTTGCCAGTTTGGGGTAACTGCTGCGAGTGAATCCGTCGAAGCCATCATCGGTTAGCGCGCGGGTAATTTCACGTGCGCGATCCGCACGGAAGTTCATGAATACCACAACGTCGTTATTTTGCATGCAGGCGGACGCTTCGCCGTCTGCGCAGATTCGGGTGGGTTTGACGAATTCATCGGATTCCCCGCGCGCATAGGCGGATTCCAGTGCGCTGATGGCATCGCTTGCCGTATATTCGGCAACGCCTTCGGTCAACAGTTCGTAGGCGGGTTGTACACGATCCCAGCGGTTGTCACGGTCCATCGCGTAGAAACGGCCTATCACACTGGCGATTTTGCCGACGCCTAACTGCTTGCATTTGTTTTGCAAGGTGGTCAGCGGCAGCATAGCACTTTTGGGTGGGGTGTCACGTCCATCGAGGAAAGCATGCAGCAGGATTTTTTTGAGGCCACGGCGAGCGGCCATTTCCAGCATGGCGTAGATATGATTTTCATGGCTGTGTACCCCGCCGTCGGAGAGCAGGCCCATGATGTGCAGCGTGCTGTCGTTGCTGATCGCCGTTGTGACGGCATCGGACAGAGCTGGATTAGAAAAAAATGTGCCCTCTTCAATCGCGACATCTACTTTGCTCAGATCCTGGTAGACAATGCGTCCTGCGCCGATGTTCAGGTGACCGACTTCGGAATTGCCCATTTGCTGCGAGGGCAGTCCCACATGTTTTTCAGAGGCATTGATCAGGGTGTGGGGGTATTCGCGCCAAAGCTTGTCCCAATTGGGTTTTTGGGCAGCAAGAATGGCATTCGAGTCGGTATCGGTACGATAGCCGAAGCCATCCAGAATAAGCAGCAAGACAGGAGTCGCGTTCATTGGGGTAAGATATAAGCGTTTGATGATTTTGAATGGTGTATTTTAACCGAATTGGCCAGCTAGCGTGTTATAAGGAAAAAGCATGACGAATAGATTAATAGACAGGGAAGAAGATATTCAGCAGGCATCAAATGCCATCAAGGCGATTGCACATCCCTTGCGGCTTAAAATTTTATGTGTGTTGGGTGACCAGGAGGTCAGTGTGCAGGATATCGTCGAACAGGTTGGAACTTCACAGAGCAATATTTCCCAGCATCTGGCAATTTTGCGTGATAAGGGCGTTCTGGCGACCCGCAAGGATGCGAACCGGGTCTATTACCGGATCGGCGATTTGCGTACGCTCAAACTGGTGGGCATGATGCGGGACGTTTTTTGCAGTACATAGCGCTTGCATCTTTGGCAATATATTAGTATATTCTAATATATTGAGTGTTGCGATGAATTCACAAGTGAGGAAATGCGGTGAAAAAACTGGGGATGATTGCGTTGTTAATGGTGGCTGCGAGCGCGCAAGCTGGGGAGTCCGTTGCACTGGCACCGGTGGAATTCCGTCAGGTCGCTCAAACCTATAGTGCCGAGGGCTTGGTTGAGGCCACGCGTCAATCGACTGTTTCCGCGCAAATTGGTGGGCGTGTCAAGGAAGTCAATTTCGATGTGGGGGATCAGGTCAACAAGGGGCAGGTGATTGTACGCATAGACGAACGTGAATCGGCCCAGGCACTGGCGGGTAGTCAGGCGCAGGTTTTACAGGCGCAGGCGAATTTGCAGAATGCCCGTGCAACTTACGAACGTTCAAAGCAGTTGTTGGCGCAAAAATTCATCAGTCAGGCTGCGCTCGACAAGGCGCAGGCAGATTACAGTGTAGCGCAGGCACAGGCTGCAGCAAGCGCGGCGGGTGTTGGGCAGGCCAGTCTCGCGCATGGTTATACGGCAGTCATTGCACCTTATAGTGGTGTGGTATCGGCGCGTATGGTCGAGCTGGGCGAGATGGTTATGCCTGGCAAGCCGTTGATGACAGGCTTCGATCCCTCAGAGATGCGTGTCGTGGTCAGTGTGCCGCAGTACAAAATGACCGAGATCGGTGATAAACCGGAAACCAGGGTAGAGATCCCTTCTCTTTCCCGCTGGATCAAAACGATCAAAGCGATTGTGCAACCCATCGCCGATGCGCGTACTCACAGCACACAGGTACGCGTCTATTTGCCAGCCAATGAGCCAGGCATTTATCCGGGCATGTTTGTCCGTGTGCATTTTGTGACGGGGGAAGTTAAAAAGCTGGTCGTGCCGGCAAGCGCCGTATTGCATCGCAGCGAAGTAGTGGCGGTGTATGTGGCGGATGCGCAGGGGAGAACCAGTTTGCGCCAGATTCGCGTCGGAGAGGCTGCATCGGATGGGTTTGTCGAAGTGTTGTCCGGTCTGAATGCGGGTGAGAAAGTGGCATTGGATCCTGTCAAGGCGGGGATGAAGTAAATGGGTATTTCAGGACGGATTGCCAAGTATTTTCTGCATTCGCAGATGACCCCTTTGCTGGCGCTGGTTGCCGTGCTGCTGGGGCTGTTTGCGGTGCTGGTGACGCCACGCGAGGAAGAGCCACAGATCAATGTGACCATGGCCAATGTGATGATTGCCTATCCGGGCGCATCAGCCAGTGATGTGGCGCAAACGGTTTCGACACCCGCCGAGCAGGTGTTATCGCAAATTGCGGGGGTGGATCATGTGTACTCGGTCTCGCAGCCCGGCATGTCGGTTATTACCGTGCAGTTCAAGGTTGGCGAAGAGCACGTACCGTCGTTGGTGAAATTGTACGATGTAGTGCACTCCCATTCGGACTGGTTGCCGCCGACGCTGGGTGTCGCCCAGCCGGTGATCAAGGCGAAGGGGATAGATGATGTGCCCATCGTGGCGCTGACATTGTGGCGCAAACAGGCTATTGGCGGCGGACTTGAACTCACGCAGGTTGCACACGCCATCGAGTCTGAATTGAAACGCGTGCCGGGTACCAGGGAAGTTTCTACACTGGGCGGTAGCCAGCGCGTAGTGCGTGTGTTGCTAAGTCCTGAGAGTCTGAATGCATTTGGCTTGTCATTACAGGATGTGCGTGCAGCATTGCAATCGGCTAATGTGTCCAAAAATTCCGGCAGTTTGGTGCAGGGTAATCGCGAGATGCTGGTACAAACGGGCAACTTTTTGACCAATGCCGATGATGTGAAACAGTTGGTTGTGGGGGTGTTTACAGGTCGTCCGGTGTTTTTGCGCGATGTGGCGCAGGTGCAAGATGGCGCGGATACGCCGGCCAGTTACGTCTGGCTTGGGACGGGGCCGGCGGCGAGTGATAAAAAAATTGCGGCGAAGGGTGAATTTACGGCAGTTACAGTAGCCGTTTCTAAAAAGCCGGGGGCAAATGCGGTAGAAGTTGCCGATCAGTTGATTGCGCGTGTCGCAGAACTCAAGGGCAGCGTCATTCCGGCCGATGTCGAGGTCAGCACCACGCGCAACTATGGCGAGACGGCTAACGACAAGGCGATGAAGCTGATTAAGAAACTGCTGTTTGCGACGGCTGCGGTGGTTGCGCTGGTATGGCTGACAATGGGCAGGCGCGAAGCCATGGTGGTCGGTATTGCCGTCATGCTAACGCTTGCGGCCACCCTGTTTGCGTCGTGGGCCTGGGGCTTCACTCTCAATCGGGTATCCCTGTTCGCACTGATATTTTCCATCGGTATTCTGGTGGACGACGCGATTGTGGTGGTTGAGAACATTCATCGCCATCGCATGTTATCTCCTGGCGCGAATTTGTCCGAGATCATTCCAGCGGCGGTAGATGAAGTTGGTAGCCCGACCATACTGGCTACCTTTACCGTCATCGCAGCCTTGCTGCCAATGGCTTTCGTTAGCGGTCTGATGGGGCCGTATATGAGTCCGATTCCGATCAATGCCAGCATGGGGATGCTTATTTCACTGGCGGTCGCTTTTGTCATCACGCCCTGGTTGGTATTGCGCTTTTCTGGTTCTCACCACGAGGCTGCGCATGAAGTCGGTGAGTCAAAAATAGTCGGATTTTTTCGCCGCGTACTCACGCCATTTTTGCATGGCGCTGAAGGCAAACCGGCAAGGCGAAAATTATGGCTGGCGATTGTTGCGGGCTTGCTGCTGGCCGTGTCATTGGGGGTAGTCAAGCTGGTCATCCTCAAAATGCTGCCTTTTGATAACAAATCGGAATTTCAGGTGGTGGTTGATATGCCAACTGGCACTGCACTGGAACAGACAGGTGCGGCGCTGCACGATATCGGCAGCTATCTTTCGACGGTGCCGGAAGTGACGGATTACGAGGCCTATGCAGGTTCGGCTTCACCGATCAATTTCAATGGTCTGGTGCGGCAATACTATATGCGCAGTGGGTCGGAGCAGGGGGATATTCAGGTTAATCTGCGTGACAAACATCAGCGCAGCCGAAGCAGCCACCAGATCGCTACCGCTATGCTAGTGCCGATCCAGACGATTGCCGCCAAGTGGGGCGCCAAGGTGAAAATCGTCGAAGTGCCGCCCGGCCCGCCGGTAATGTCGCCTATCGTCGCCGAAATCTACGGGCCGGACTATGCGGGGGCCCGCGAGGTGGCAACTAAAGTGCGCGCACAATTCGCCAAAACCGAAGGGATCGTCGGTATCGACGATACCGTGACGGAAAATGCGCCCAAGCTGCAACTGCGCGTATTGCAAAGTAAGGCAGCATTACTGGGTGTCGCGCCGAGCGATATTCTGGATGTGATCGGGGTTGCGCTGGCGGGGCAGGATGTGGCATCCATGCATGATATGCATGAGAAATATGCGCCGCCATTGCGTATGGAGTTGCCGTCCGGACAACGCAGCAATATCGACGATGTGCTCAAACTTCGTGTTCGTGCCAGGGATGGTGTGCTGGTGCCTTTGTCCGAAGTGGTGCAAGTCGTACCGGTTCACCGCGATTATCCGATTTATCATAAGGATTTGCTGCCGGTTGTGTATGTGTTTGGCGATATGGCAGGCAAACTGGACAGTCCGTTGTATGGCATGTTCGGTATCAACAGTCAGGTTGCAGACGCAGCATTGAAACAGGGCGGGAAGTTGCAAAGTTATTTCTTTAAAACGCCCAGCGATCCTTATGCCAGTTATGCCTTGAAGTGGGATGGTGAATGGCAGGTTACTTTTGAGACATTCCGCGATATGGGGATTGCCTATGGCGTCGGGCTGATCTTGATATATCTGCTGGTCGTCGCGCAGTTTAAGTCCTATCTGGTGCCGCTGATTATCATGGCGCCGATTCCGCTGACCATTATCGGGGTTATGCCGGGGCATGCTTTGCTGGGGTCGCAGTACACGGCGACGTCCATGATAGGCATGATTGCGCTGGCAGGCATCATCGTGCGAAATTCGATTTTGCTGGTTGATTTTATCAACCTGCAATTGAGTGAAGGCGTACCACTGGATCAGGCGGTTATCGCTGCTGCGGGGGCACGTGCCAAGCCGATTATCCTGACTGGCCTTGCCGCGATGCTGGGTGCCTTTTTTATTCTGGATGATCCGATCTTCAACGGCCTGGCGATTTCCCTGATTTTTGGTATCCTCGTCTCCACCTTGCTGACCTTGGTGGTGATACCAGTGCTTTATTACGCAACGCTGTATAAAAAACAGCATTAATTGGAATTTACTACAGGAGCTTTTACCTATGAATGCAGAACGTATCGTCAGAATTGTGGCAGGATTTTTTATTTTGTTGTCCCTGTCGCTGGGGGTCGAAGGTAGTCCGCTGTTTGTAAGCAAATATATTTTAGGGTTCACCGCGTTTGTCGGGCTGAATCTGTTTCAAAGTGGCTTTACCAATATCTGCCCCTTGACTAATATACTTGCAAAATTCGGCATCAAAGGTGGTTCTTGCCGAAGTTAGTCATTGAACGAATCACCCTGACCCACCTCAGTCTGACTCTGGTCGGATTGATGTGGGTTTTTCCGTTTCTGCATTATCGCCATCAGTATCCACTGACCACCTTCGATCAGGAATGGTGGAGCGCGCTGCTGGGCATCATGGCGCTGGTATTGTTGCTGGGCCGTGATGAGAGTCGGCAGGCGCCGCGCGTAATGCAACTGCCCGCTGCATTGATAGGGCTGGTTTGGCTGCAGTACGGACTGGGCATGCTGCCCTATGCTGGCCAGGCACTGTTATATAGTCTGTACCTGTTGTTCGGCACACTGCTGGTGCTGTTGGGTGGGCGTTTACGCGATGATCTGGGTCTGGACGCGTTCGCTACGGTGCTGGCGGTTTTCTTGCTGACAGGTGCAGAGTGTGGCGCGCTGATCGGGATGTTGCAGCATTTTCACTGGCACACGCTGCTGGATGCGGTGGTGGTGGGTAAAGTGTCCCTCAGTGTCTACGGCAATCTGGCGCAGCCCAATCATTTTGCCAACTATACCGCGTTGGGGTTGATTTCACTGGGACTATTGTTCCAGTTGCGTCGTTTGCAGGCGGTCTGGGTGATACTACTGGCGATTCCTTTGCTGTATGTCATGATGTACAGCGGATCGCGCAGCAGTTGGCTGTATCTGCTGATGATGATCGGGCTGTCCTGGTGGAGCGCCAAACGCCTGACCCAGTTGCGCCCATTGCTGTATTACTGTTTGTGGTTGCTGATGGGTTATGTGCTGCTGCACGGTCTGGCGCAACTGCCCTTTATGGCAAAAATGAATGGGGTAGGTGCGGTCAATACCCTGCAACGTATGGCAGGGGAAGATGCGACTGGCGGAATTCGACTCTATTTGTGGCATGAAGCCTGGTTGATTTTCAAACAGTTTCCCTGGTTGGGCGCGGGTTTTGGCCAGTTCGGCTGGCAGCATGTCCTGTTGGGCCCCGAATTGCATCGCACAAATATCGGCGGACTGTTTAATAATGCCCACAATCTGATTTTTCAGTTGGCAGCCGAGACAGGCGTTGCCGGATTGGCAATCCTGTTCGTCGGGGTGGCTGTCTGGTTGCATGGGTTGCGGCGCGCTACGATGAGTGCGGCACATTGGTGGTGCTATGCGTTGCTGGGGGTGCTGGGTATACACAGTCTGCTGGAATATCCGCTCTGGTATGCCTATTTTCTGGCCATTGCCGCCATTCTGCTCGGCGCATTGGATGAAACGCACTATCGGTTTGAGTTGCGCAGTGCTGGACGGCTCTTAATGGCAGCCATTTTGGTGTTGGGGCTGGCGGCGATGATACAGTTGCGAACAGGATATAGTCAGTTAAAAGAAGCGCTGGCAGTCCCGCGACAAAATACCGTCGCTATGATGGAACACAAGCGTGCCATTCTGGCGGCAATGCATGACAATCCCGTGCTGTCATCCTATGCCGATTACTTCTTGAGTTCCTATGTGCAAATCAACGACGACAGGCTGGATGCGAAGCGCGCGCTCAATTCCCGTGCCATGCATTTCATTCCGAGTGCACAGGTCGTATACCGGCAGGCCTTTCTGCTGGCGCAAAGCGGGCAGGAATTGCAGGCTGAACAGATATTCAAACAGGCCTTCTGGTCGTATCCATCAGATGCGGGTGCAAAGCAGGAATTGGTGAAATTGGCCGATAAAGACCCCGCGCATTTCTCCTCTCTGTTAAAATTCGCGTTCCGGACAGAACAGGAGTATGCAATTGCAATTCATAACAAGTAATTTTCTTCCCATTTCGCTGGTGTTGATGAGTGGTGGCATGCTCATTTGGTCGCTGTTGGGCAGTCGTATGCGCGGCATCAACGAGGTGGATGTCAATGCGGCACTGCAACTGATCAATCACAAAAATGCCTTCGTGCTGGATGTGCGCGAGGAGAGCGAATACAAGACAGGGCATTTGTTGAATGCGCAGCTGATTCCATTGGGCAAGCTCAAGGCGCGTATCAATGAGTTGGCAAAATACAAAGATAAACCCGTTGTGGTAGTTTGTCGCAGTGGCAATCGATCAGGTAATGCTTGCGTGATGCTGGCCAAACAGGGTTTTACCCAGTCGTATAATCTGGCAGGCGGCATGATGGCGTGGCAAAAAGCCAACTTGCCAACACAAAAATAATGGCACGGGTTGTCATGTACACCACGGCAGTTTGCCCCTATTGCATCCGTGCAGAGAAATTGCTGTTGCATAAAGGGGTCGCCGACATCGAAAAAATTCGGGTGGATTTGCAGCCGGAATTACGAATCGCCATGGTGGAGTTGACCGGACGACGCACGGTGCCGCAAATTTTCATCAATGATCTGCATGTCGGTGGTTACGATGATCTGGCAGCACTGGATCAGGCCGGAAAATTGAATGCATTACTTTAACGTTAACTTTTCAAGGAATTAGACATGACTGAAGCAGCGCAGGATACGAATCAACCCGTTTTCAACATGGACAAAATCTATGTCAAGGATCTCTCGCTGGAGATTCCGAATGCACCGAAGATTTTTTTGGAACGTGAAAATCCGCAAATCGATGTGCAATTGCATACCTCTGCAGAAACAATCGATGAAGGCGTATTTGAAGTCACCGTGATCGCAACGGTCACGGCCAAAATCGCCGAAAAGGTGATGTTTCTGATCGAAGCCAAACAGGCCGGCATTTTTACGCTGCGCAATCTGCCCGAAGCGGAAATGGAACCTGTGCTGGCTGTGATGTGCCCGAATATCCTGTTCCCTTATCTGCGCGAAGTGGTCTCCGATGTTGCCGTGCGTGGTGGTTTTGCACCCGTGATGCTCAATCCGATCAACTTCGATGTGCTGTATCAGCAGCAGAAGCAGCAGGCTGCGGCAGCCACTGTCACGACGCACTGATGAAATTCCCCCTTCCGTCGCGTGTTGTCGTGCTGTGCGCATTGTTGCTTGCGCAGGCTACGGCGCATGCGATGGATCATGTCTGTGTCGGCCAGAGCAGCGCGATTCTCTACGATGCCCCCTCGACCCAGGCAAAAAAACAGTTTGTCGTGAGCCGTTATATGCCGTTCGAACAGATCGTCAATCTGGAACGCTGGGTCAAGGTACGCGACCGTTCAGGCGGTTTGTACTGGCTGGAAAAGAACGCGCTGTCCGCCAGTCGGTGTGTCATTGCCGTCAATCCTGTGGTCGATGTGCGCGCCGAACCTGACTTTGGTGCTGCACGGCTATTTCAGGTGCGTCAGCATGTTGCGCTAGAGTTGCTGGAATCCACCACGACAGGCTGGCTCAAGGTGCGTCACCAGGATGGCGAGACAGGCTATGTGCGCAGTGCCGATGTATGGGGCGAATAAGGTTTGAGGATATGGGACTGAGGTTTTTTTAGTGAATATCACCGTTATTGGCGCGGGCGCATGGGGAACGGCGCTGGCAATCAGTCTGGCCGCGCAGCATCGCGTGACCTTATGGGCGCGTGATATTGGGCAGGTTGAAGCGATGCGTGCGCAGCGCTGCAATCAGCGTTACCTGCCAGAAGTGCCTTTCCCGGACGTTCTGGCGGTGAGCGCTGATTTTACCGCCAGTCTGGCGGATGCCGAGCTGGTTATCCTGGCTACGCCAACGGCTGCCTTGCGGACGATGCTGCAAGCACTGGCAGGATTGACAGGCGCAGGGGTGGTTTGGCTGTGCAAGGGGCTAGAGTCTGGCACTTCCCTGTTGCCGCATCAGGTTGCCGAGCAGGTATTGCCGCGCGGGATTTTGCGCGGTGTGCTGTCGGGCCCCAGTTTTGCAATCGAGGTTGCGCGCGGACTGCCCACTGCACTGGTTTTTGCGGCCAGTGATGAGGCGTTTGCACAGCGCATTTCACAGGCGTTTCACCATGCCATCTTGCGGGTTTATGCCAGTAATGATGTGATCGGCGTGGAAGTGGGCGGCGCGATCAAGAACGTGATGGCGATTGCGGCGGGTGTCTGCGATGGATTGCAGTTGGGAAATAACGCACGTGCAGCCCTGATTACCCGTGGGTTGGCCGAAATGGCCCGTTTTGGCCTGAAACTGGGTGGGCGTCCGGAGACGATGAGCGGATTGTCCGGGGCGGGCGATCTGATTCTGACCTGTACTGGCGATATGTCACGCAATCGTCGCGTCGGCCAGTTATTGGCGCAGAAGCAGACCCTGCAAGATATTCTGGGTAGTCTCGGCCATGTCGCGGAAGGGGTCTATGCCGCGCGGGAAGTGTATCTGCTGGCGCAGCGTCTGGGTGTGGAAATGCCCATCACCGAAGCGGTATATCACGTGATTTACGACCATGTGCCGGCTGCACAAATGGCCAGCAATCTGCTCAAGCGCACCACCAGCCTGGAATTCAATCAGTAAAACAGCGTGCCAACGTCAGCCCATTGCGTTACCGTGACGCATGCTGTTGTTGATAGCGAAATATAAGCCCCGCGCCCTGCGAGCGATCATGCAAGCTTATCGTGCCGCTCAAACGTAACGCTGCTTCTCGCGCAATCGCCAGCCCAAGGCCATTTCCCTCTCCGGCCGATCCCGATATCCGATAGAACGGATCGAATACACGCTCACGTTCCGAGACTGGAATCCCGGGGCCATTATCGAGTATTTCGATGATGTCATGTGTCTTATCAGAGCATAGCCGAATCGTGACTTCACCACCAGCAGGGGTGTATTTCAGGGCATTTTCCAGCGCATTTTTGATGAGCATGCGTAGTGAGTTAGCTTCGACGCGCAAGGTGACAGGTGTGAGCACTTCTAGTCCCAGATCGATATGTCTGGCTTCAGCAAAGCCCAGATGTTGCGCGATAAGTTCACGGGTCATTTCGGATACATTAACCAGGGTTTCACAACCCGTTCCCGTTTGCGTCCTGGCAAGATTAAGCAGTTGTTCGGTTAATTGACGCGCACGCTCAATTCCCGCCTGTAGCGGAACCGCACGGTCACGCATGGCCGGTAGCGTATCGGCGTGCATCATGTTTTGAGTCTGTATCGCCAGCGCGGTCAGCGGACTGCGCAATTCATGTGCCGCATCGGCAATGAACCGCCGTTGCTGTTCCATCAGTTGATTGACTCTTGCCAGCAAGCGGTTGATGGCATGAACAAATGGCGCGATTTCTTGTGGTATGTCTTGCGCATTGAGAGGCTGCGGACGATCCACCTGCTGCTCGTCCATCACACGTGCCAACCGGGTTATCGGTACCAGTTCGCGGCGAATAATATGCGCAACCAGCCATGCTAGCAGCGGCAGGAGCGCAACCAAGGGAAGTAAGGTGCGCAAGGCACTGTTGATTGCGATTTCGTCGCGCACCTCGGTCGGTTGGGCGACGACGGTACGTTCTCCATGACGATTGTCACGCACAAAAACCCGTAGTTGTTCAGCGCCCACGGTCAGTGTATGAAAGCCCGCAGGCAAACCGTCTGTGAGCCACACAGGGCGGCTGTCTCCGGGCAAATGAATAACCATCACGCGCGATTCGGGATCGCTGAGTGCGCCATCACCGGCGCTTGTGTCGGCATGTGCGGACTTGTTTTGACTGCCTACGGCCAGCACCGCGATTTGTCGAAGCATATCATCCTGTAATTCTTTTGCTTCACTGTAGGCAAGGCTGAAAGATGCGATTGCGGCAATGAACCCGGCAAGCGCAATGGTGACGCCCAGCATCAGGGATAAATGGCGTTGCAGTGATTTTTTCATCAGCATTTTTCCACCATCCAGCCCGCGCCACGAATATTTTTAATGATAGATGTGCCGAATTTTTTACGTATGCCGTGAATCAGAAAATCCACTGCGTTGCTTTCAACTTCTTCATTCCAGCCATAAATTCGTTCTTCGAGTTCTGCGCGTGCAAGGATCGTACCGGGGCGCAGCATCAGTGCGTGTAATAGCGAAAACTCTCGTGCAGTCAGCACCTCAACAACATCACCATAATGTGCTTCGTGGCTTGCAGGATTAAGGCTGACTTTCCCGTTGCTAAGAACGGGGGCAGACTGACCACCTTGTCTACGGACAATTGCGCGTAAACGGGCAAGCAATTCATTGATGTCGAAGGGCTTGACCAGATAGTCGTCCGCGCCATAATCAAGCCCCATGATACGGTCTTCCACCCCGTCACGGGCTGTGATAATGATAACGGGCATTGCATTCCCAGCCTGCCGCAAGCGTCGGAGCACGTCCAGTCCATCACGTTTGGGTAAACCAAGATCAAGCAGGAGCGCTTGATGTTCGCACAAATCAAGTACGTTGCTGGCAGTTATTCCATCCCGTACCCAGTCAACGGCATAGGTGGCATCCTTGAGCGAGACCGAAATAGCCTCGCCGATCATGAAATCATCTTCAACAAGCAGGATGCGCATGTGTTTTTCCTTCAATGTGCTTTAACAGCCGCCCTTTGCGGAAAAATCAATACACAAGCCACAACAAATACGACAAGCGCTGCAGATGCCGAGTAACGGCTCAAAGCCAATCCACCTGCATCCAGCGGCTTATCAAGAAAATCTCCTACTACAGCGCCTAACGGGCGAGTGAGGATGAAGGCTGCCCAGAACATCAGCGTATGGGAAATTCTCGTCCAATAGTAGGCAGCAACAACCAGTGCCAGTAAGGTGCTGAACACCAGCGCACCGCCCTCATAGCCAAGACCCGCCGTATCGGCCGTCCAGTCTCCAAGTGCGGTGCCGAGCGTCTGCGAGAACATGATCGTCAGCCAATAGAACATTTCGGCCCGAGGGGTGCTCACCGTCCCCACCTCAACCGTCCCCAGCGTGCGATACCAGAGGTAAAATGATGTCATCAGCAGGGTGAATAGCAGCAATGTGCCGCCTGCATAGCCTATACCCAGAGAGCGGTCAGCATAGTCGGCCAGGGTCGTCCCCACGGTAGTTGTGGCAATAATCGTCGTCCAGTAGATAAACGGGTGAAATTTTTTTGCGGCAATTTGAACAATGACTGCAGCAATAAAAATAGCAGCAAAAATCCCCGTGCCAACCAGATAGCCCAGATTCATAGACATTGAAACCGTATCACCGCCGGTTTCACCCAGTGTGGTGGCGGCAATTTTGATGATCCAGAAGATCAGGGTAACTTCTGGCACTTTACTCAGACTTTTTGAGAGATTCATTTTTTAACTTTAGCTAAAATTATGTGTTTGTTAGCGCTGAACATTTCGCGTGTTTGTGAATTTAACAATTAAAAATTAGCTGGGAATTAGCCAGGTAGCCGCTGATTTAAAGGACGTCATCAATCAGCTCATCTCCAGGCGGATTTACGGTGCAATCGGCATCGCCGCGCCGAAGAAATCGCATTGCCGCCACGCCTCGAAGATGGCGACGGCAACCGTGTTGGATAAATTCAGGCTGCGGTTATCCGGCAGCATCGGCAGGCGCACCCGTTGTTCGGCCGGAAAGGCATTAAGCACACTCAGCCGGCAGGCCGCGACTTTCCGGGCCGAATAAAAACGCATCTCCAGCCTGATAGCTGGCTTTATGAAAAGCGTGACTACCCTTTGTGGTCAGCGCAAATACACGTGTTGGATTTAATAAGGATAAGCATGCTGCCAAATCATCATATACGCGCAGCTTTGCGAATTCGTGGTAATCCAGACCCGCACGCAGTAACTGCTTGTCTTCGAGCGTAAAGCCGAGCGGTCTGATCAGGTGCAACTGGCTGCCGGTGTTTGCGCATAGGCGGATGATGTTTCCGGTGTTGGGCGGGATTTCAGGTTGAAACAGAATAACGTGGAACATGGCTGATTTTTATAAGTTAAGGCACTGGCTCGCAATTATGGCGTCTTGCGTGAAATTCTGCTGCTGTGTTTTGCAATGGGCTGTACATTTCTGGGTATTTCCTCGATTACATTTCACTTTTTACTGTTCTTGCCACGACCCAAACACTGATTTCACAGCCGCCATGCAGGGCTTTTGCGAGTTCGTTCATGCTCGCACCCGTGGTTAGTACGTCATCCACCAGCGCTACGTGTTTTCCTGAAAAATCCGTGCCGCAGCCAAATGCATCGCGCACATTTTTGATGCGTTCACGCCAGGGCAGGGAAGTTTGCGAGGGCGTATCGCGCAAGCGTCGACAGGCAAGGGGCAGCAACGGACGGTCAAGTGTACGGGCCAGTGGCGCAGCAATCAGTTGCGCCTGGTTGAAGCCGCGACTGCGCAGCTTGGCAGGATGCAAAGGCATGGGAATGATGAAGTCGGGAATGCGAGCAGGATCTATTTTTTGCGCGATTTTTTCGGCGAACAGGTTTGCCAGGGAAAGTTGCTCGTGATATTTGAGCTGACCGATCAGTCTGTCAACCGGATGGCGATAGGCGAACACCGCGACGGTGCGGGTATATCGCGGCGGCTGTTCCAGACAATGGCCGCATATCTCACCCTGCAGGGTGGGGAGTGCGCAGATCGGGCAATGCAGCGGCGGGATCAGGGGGAGCGCGATATCGCAGGCTTCGCACCACAAGCCGTGATGATTCATGCTGCCGCATAGTACGCAAGGCTGCCCCGGTAGCTTAAAGTTTGAGCGGATGTTCAGCTTCAGGTGATCAAAAATTGACAAGACATGCTCCTATCCGTGAAGATATGCGCTTATTTCCTCCTGCATATCATACAACGTCACATGAACACCCAGACTATCTCGTTTCATCGTCCTGTCAAAATATCAACTGTATCGCAACGCTGGCGCGTCGAGGAAGTGGAAGCGCTGTTCAGGCTGCCATTTGCCGATCTGTTATACCGTGCCCAGCAGGTACACCGTGAGCATTTTGATCCGAATCAGGTGCAACTCTCCACGCTGTTGTCCATCAAGACGGGAGGGTGTTCTGAGGACTGCGGCTACTGTCCGCAGTCCGCCTTCCATTCCACGGAGGTGGAGGACCGCAAAATGCTGGATGTGGCTGAGGTGGTGAAGGCTGCGAAGGCCGCACAGCAGGCAGGTGCCGATCGTTTCTGTATGGGCGCGGCATGGCGCGAGCCCTCGGCTGACGACATGCTGAGTGTCGTCGATATGGTCAAGGCGGTGCGTGGACTGGGCATGGAAACCTGTGCCACGCTGGGTATGCTCAATGACGTACAAACAGCACAGCTAAAGGAAGCGGGGCTGGATTACTACAATCACAATCTGGATACCTCGCCGGAGTTTTATGGGGATATCATCAGTACCCGCGATTATCAGGACAGGCTGGATACGCTAGAGCGGGTGCGTCGTGCCGGAATGCATGTATGCAGCGGCGGGATCGTCGGTATGGGCGAGAACCTGACGCAGCGTGCAGAACTGGTCGCGCAACTGGCGAATCTGGAACCGTATCCGGAAAGTGTGCCGATTAACAATCTTGTCAAGGTGGAAGGCACGCCGCTAGCTGATCAGGCTGATCTCGATCCACTCGATTTCGTGCGCACCATTGCGGTGGCGCGTATCACGATGCCGACCGCACGTGTTCGTTTATCTGCCGGGCGTCAGCAGATGTCCGATGCCATCCAGGCGCTGTGCTTTCTGGTTCATAATTAACGAGCTGTAGTTATAGGTCAGTTGCTGTTACTATTGGATATTCAATGAAAACCTTTACTATTGAACAGGCACGTTATTACAGCTGCTTCTGGAGGCGTTTTATAGCAGATTTACGACCCATGGGTAGCGTGTTCGCCCTGGAGTAAACGCGCAACGGAGCGGCAATGCTCATTGCTTCATGTAGAAAAAATATCCGCCGTTTTCAGTGAATCCGCTCAAAGCATTTAGATTGTTCGCGATCTGGGCTTGGAAGGTGGGCGTTTTCGGTGGCCCAGTGGCGACCCAGAGAACAGGATCTGATCGACAAACGCGCACGGATCGCTTACGCTTGCCATAAAGAAAAATCACGAAGCAGTTGAACTCAAGCGCGTTCTGGATCAGCGAATTCGAGAAGCCAATGACCCAAATGCGGTATGGATTGGGCATTGACGAGCTGTTCGATGGTTTGGAGGCAAGTCTTGCGGATTGAGTTCTGGGTGCTGACGCCGACTCAAGGACGTCAGCATCCACTACTGCAAAGCTGGAGCCGCTGATGCCTTGTCGCCGTGTTCACCTCATTTGGACGGGACCCGCCAGGCTGGCTGATAATCCCTATATCGCCCCGCCTGGCGGTCTACTGTAGAATGAGGCGCGACACAAGCGCCTTCCTCCCAGGCTTTCAGATAGTATGACGCTTAATATCCTAGGTCGGCGTCGCACCAAAAGGTACTCAATCCGCAAGACTTGCCTCCAAACGATCGAACAGCTGCGTCATGCCCTATCCCGCATTTGAGTAATGGCTTCTAAACGCTCATGCAGAATGCACTTCGCTTCCATGGTCTAGTAGCAACGAGCCGTGCAAGCGACCAGGTTTGTGCGTATCGTTCTCTGCGTCACTGGGCCACCGAAAAACGCCCACCTTCCAAGCCCATCGCGAACAATCTGAAATGCTTTGAGCGGATTCACGAGAAACGGCGAATATGTTTTGACACTGAAGCAATGAGCATTGCCGCTGCCGTTGCGCGTTAAAACATTGGGCGAACACGCTCCCATGGGTCGTAAATTGGCTGATAAAACGCCTCCAGAAGCAGCTGCAGAACGTGCCTGTTCAATAGTAAAGGTTTTCATTGAATATCCAATAGTAGAATAACTACGGATAATGATAGCTCGTTAATTATGAACCAGAAAGCACAGCGCCCCTGGATGGGCGTCGGACATCTGCTTGACGCCCGGCAGATAAACGAACACGTGCAGTACGCATGCGTGATACGCGCCACCGCAATGGTGCGCACGGGATCAATGAATAGAGATGCACCTAGGATGCAGCTAGCGGCGTGCCTTCCACCTTGACAAGATTGTTAATGCGCACACTTTCGGAATTATCAGTTCCGGATTCACCAGTTGCGCGAGACCAGTTCTGCACGCTGCGTCAGGTTCTCGCCCATACCAACGAGTCCGCCGCTGCATGCATGCATTCCGCCACGGTTCGCACCGCTGCTGCGCGTATCTCCCAGCCCTGTTCCTGATAATCGCGGGTACTGATGATATCCCCATAAAACTCCGGCGAGGTACTGTAGATTGTAATTGTAGTCATGGGCCGCTGTTTGCACTGTGTTACAGTCATTGAGCATACCCCAGCATGGGCACAGGTTTCCATGCCCCATCTAGCGCACCGCCTTGACCATATCGACACTCCCCCTCGGCGCGTGTCGGTCGCGTCACAGAGGGTCAAGCGCAGTCGCGCCCCATACAGAAACGATCGGCCCGCCCCTGCTGTGCGGCCTTCGCAGCCTTCACCACCTCAGCCACATCCGGCGTTTTCAGGTGCCTCCACCTCCGTGGAATGGAAGGCGGAGACCGGACAGTAGCCGCAGTCCTCAGAACACCCTCCCGTCTTGATGGACAACAGCGTGGAGAGTTGCACCTGGTCGGAAATAAATGCTCACGGGCCTGTCTGCTGGGCACGGTTGTAACAATCGGCCCAAAATGGCAGCCTGAACAGCGCTTCCCCACTTCCTCCGACGCGCCCAGCGTTGCGATACAGCTGAGATATTTTATGACAGGACGATGAAACGAGATAGTATCATGTGACGTTGTATGATATGCAGGAGGAAATGACGCATATCTTCACGGATACAAGGAGCATGTCTTGTCAATTTTTCATCACCTGAAGCTGAACATCCGCTGAACTTTTAAGCTACCGGGGCAGCCTTGCGTACTATGGGCGGCATGATACGTCACGGCTTGTGCCGTGTCGACACCTGGAATATCGCGCTCCCCCTCGTGTCCCGCCGCTGCAGTTGCCCACGAGATATTTGGCCGCCCCTGCAGGTAGGATGTCGGCCATTGTTGCCTGGAACAGCCCGCCCACGATGTTGCGCCTCTGTGGCCGTGCCCCGGTTGAGCTGGGTCGGTAGGCTGCGAATCTGGCGAGACCGTTCCTCAAACTTATTTAGCCGAAAAAATCGCGCAAAAAATGGGTCCCCTACTACAGTACCCCGACTTCATCATTCCCATGCCTTTAAGTCCTGCCAACTACGCAGCACACTTTCAACCAGGCGCAACCGATTGCTGCGCCTTTGACCGTCCGTTGCTGCCCCTTGTCGAGACACTTTTGCGCGATACGCCCTCGCAAAACAGCGAGATACGTC
>CAWASY010000070.1:0-4488 GCA_963784505.1 uncultured beta proteobacterium
TTGTCAGCATGAAAAAGCGTCCGCATTATCCATCGAAAAAAATATCGACTATCTATCGAAGATCATTGCGCTGGATGATGCGGAACACTTTTCCATGCTAAAGCGGGGCAGCATCGTTGAAAAATCACAAAGCATGGCGCGAGGCGCATCCCAACAGCAATAAAAAGCTAAACTATTTTCCGCGCAGCACAATCAGGATAGCCCAAAAACCCAGCGCCAGATAACAGAGCAATGACCATTCCGGTATCCCCAGACTCAGCAATGTCCAGCCTTTAGCTGCGCATTCGCCCGAACCGTGCAGCAATTCCTTGAGCACATTGGCCATCGGCATGGTTTCGAGCATGTAATCGAGCCCCGGGCCACAAGCGGGCACCTGATCGGGCGGCAGATGCTGTATCCAGATATGACGGGCAGCCACTGCAATACCGGACAGGGACAACAATCCTATGAGCGCAGCATAAATACGTTGGCCGATGCGTTTGGGACCATGTGTCGCAGCGATCAGATAAAACACCAGTATCGCCACAAAAATCGCCCGTTGCACCATACATAACGGACAGGGATCCTGATGTTTGGCATATTGCAAATACAGTCCAAACCCCATCAGTGAACTGGCAAACAGGAAGCCTGCCAGATAAAACCAGTTATTTGAAATACGGCGCCACAACTTGAACATATTATTCGGCCTCATCTATCCAGGTCGCCTGGATCGCTTCGAGTACCTTTTCACCGCCATGCCCGTGATCATCATCAAACCCATCCAATCCAACCACCCAATTATGCAGATCGACAAAGCGCACCGTGCGCGGATCAGTATCCGGGAATTTCTCACTTAGTGCGATTGCGATGTCGCGCACATCTATCCATTTCATAGTCAGCCTTCCTTTACCATATTGATGGTGTATTTTGGAATCTCAACAACCAGATCTACCCCGTTCACAATAGCCTGACACGACAGCCGGGAGTTGGGTTCCAGCCCCCATGCCTTGTCGAGCATATCATCTTCGAGTTCATCCGCCGCATTAAGCGAGGCCATTCCTTCGCGAATGATCACATGGCAAGTTGTGCATGCACAGGATTTTTCGCAGGCGTGTTCGATTTCGATGTCATTTTGCAACAAGGCATCACAAAGAGAAATACCGGGCGTGACGTTGAACAACCGCCCCGTCGGGCAAAGTTCTTCATGGGGTAATACGATAATTTGTGTCATTATTTGCTCTCCAGATCGGATAGTTTCATGCCGGACAGTGCGCGGTTGACACTTTTGTCCATACGCGCCTGCGCAAAACCGACAGTTGCTTCATTCAATGCCGCAATGGCGCGTTTGAGTATCGCTGGATTATTTTGTGCCAGTACGCCTTGCAAATCCGCCATGCGGGCGGCTATCTTTTCGCGCGTATCCACATTAAGCAATTCACCATCCTGCACCAGTGCGTGTTCCACCGCCTCACACAACTGGTTCGCTTCCGTCTGCAACTCGCGCAGTGTGCGTGCCTGCATATCATCCTGCGCAAACTGCGTGGATTCTTGCAACATACGGGTGATGTCAGCATCGGACAATCCGTAAGAAGGCTTGACCGTGATCGCTGCTTCAATGCCGCTACCCATCTCGCGGGCAGCGACATTCAGCAAACCGTCTGCATCGACCTGAAAGGTCACGCGGATGCGTGCAGCCCCTGCCACCATCGCAGGAATACCGCGCAGTTCAAACCGTGCAAGCGATCTGCAATCGCTCACCAGTTCGCGCTCACCTTGCAACACATGCAGACTCATCGCCGTCTGACCATCCCGGTAAGTGGTAAATTCCTGCGCGCGCGCAGTCGGGATAGTGCTGTTGCGCGGGATAATCTTTTCCACCAAACCGCCCATCGTCTCAAGACCCAGCGATAGTGGAATCACGTCCAGCAGCAACCAATCATCACTACTGCGATTTCCAGCCAGCAAATTAGCTTGAATCGCAGCACCCAGCGCCACCACCTTGTCAGGATCAAGATTGGTCAGCGGTGTCTGACCGAAGAACTCACCGACTGCGCGCTGAACCTGCGGCATACGGGTTGCTCCGCCTACCATCACTACCCCCTTGACGTCCGCAACCGTGAGCTTCGCATCACGCAAGGCGCGTCGCAGCGGCTGCAGCGTACGCTGGATCAGATTATGTGACAGGGATTCGAATTCGGTCTGGGTCAGCAGGTTATCGATCACTTCCCCACTGGACAGCACGGCGGTGATATGCGCTTCGGCATGTTCGGTCAGTTGCTCCTTGGCACCCCGCGCCAGTGTTAGCAGCAAACGCGTATCCTGAGGACTGAGCGCACTGAGCCGGTTTTTCTCCAGCAGATGGCAGTGGATGCGTTGATCGAAATCATCCCCCCCCAAGGCAGAGTCGCCATTGGCGGACAGCACTTCGAATATACCCCGTGACAGACGTAAAATGGAAATATCGAAGGTACCACCGCCCAGGTCATAAACGGCGTAGACGCCCTCCGAGCCGTTATCCAGGCCGTAGGCAATTGCAGCGGCTGTCGGTTCATTGAGCAGACGCAACACATTGATACCTGCCAGACGGGCGGCATCCTTGGTTGCCTGGCGCTGCGCATCATCAAAATAGGCCGGCACGGTAATTACGGCACCAACAAGCTCGCCGCCCAACGAGGCTTCTGCCCGTGCGCGTAAAATCTTGAGAATTTCGGCAGATACTTCCACCGGACTCTTGACGCCAGCTACAGTGCGCAATTGCACCATGCCTGACGAAGCGGCCTGTCCTGAACCTGTCGAAGCGGCCTGTCCTGAACCTGTCGAAGACAATTCAACAAAACGATATGGCAGGCGACTGGTGTCGCCCACATCGGTAAGGCCCCTGCCCATGAATCGTTTCACCGACACGATGGTATTAACAGGATCATCGGTTTGCAAGGCCTGTGCCGCCTCGCCGACCATCACACCACCCTCTGCGCCATAGCGCACCACCGAGGGCAGCATCGCGCGACCATGCTCATCATTGAGCACGACGCTGATACCGTTGCGCACAGTGGCAACCAAGGAATTGGTGGTGCCCAAGTCGATACCCACTGCCAGCCTGTGCTGATGCGGCGCGGTGCTCAAACCGGGTTCGGAAATTTGTAATAAGGCCATGTCGTATTAGGAAGTAGGGTATGGGTAGCAGGGAACTGGGGTTGGGAAGTTGGGCCGTGTCAGTAACCACCGCTCCCTACTTCCCCCCCACTTCCTACTTCCCAAAACCTATTTTCCCTTAATTGTCCAGTTCGTCATACGCGGCATCGATTTCTTCCGCGAGCTTTTCCATGAATCTGAGTTTGCGTACCAGTGCACTGGCGGCCGCATAGTCGTGTTCAGTATCCATTTTAACCGCAAGTTGTGCTTCGAGTTCGCAGGTCTGCTGCCTCATGCGGGCAGCCTGTCCATCAAGTGATGCGATATCCCCTGCCTGCAATGCATTCGCCACCGCTTCGCGCCATTCCATCTGCGACATTAGAAAGTCAATCGGCATCACCGTATTGGTTTCTTCCTGAGTATCGACGCCGTGCAGTGACAACAGGTAGCGCGCCCGCCTGATCGGACGCTTCAGGGTTTGATAAGCCTCATTGACTCTCGTTGAGCGCTGCATTGCCAGCCGCTGTTCGACATCGGACAGATGTGCTGCTTTATCGGGATGAACCTGCGCCTGAATTTCACGAAAACGGTTTTCAAGACAGGCTGGCCAGGCAGGCGTCCACATCGACAATGCGGAAAGCGGTCGGCCAGCACCAGCTCGGTTCTGGCCTTGATCTCCTCGGCCGAATAGCTGCGGCCGCTGCCGGCGTGGGTCATGGGGAAAGTCAGCGTGGCTTCGGAGACGAAGTCGACGGCGTAACCGATGTCGGAGCCGACGCGGGCGGTCGTCTCGCAGCATTGCTCGGTACGCATGCCGGTGGTGATGAGCTTGCCAATGCCGCGCCGGCGCAGCCACAGATCCAGCCCGGTGTCGGTGAAGGCGTTGTGCGTGTGTTTGTCGAAGCGCACCGCGGGTGTGCCGGTCAGCCAGGGCAGGGGTTTGACAAAACCGGACGCCAGTGTGAACGGCCCGCCCTGGCCGACGTGAAAGATGTGCACCACCGGCACCCCGCGTTCCCGGCAGCCCGCCTCCAGGCGCAGCAAGGCGCTCTGGAACGCCGGCAGATCATCCTGCGTCCAGAACGGCATCTGGGCAAAAGACTGTTGCACATCGATGATGACGAGGGCCGCTTTAGATGCTTTCAGCGGTTATCTCTTCCAGATTTAGCTACCCGGCAATACCACTGGCGTGATAACCGGTACACCAGAGGTTCTGCGCTTCAACTCCGGTCCTCTCGTACTAGGAGCAGGTCCCTTCAAATTTCCAACGCCCAAGGCAGATAGGGACCAAACTGTCTCACGACGTTTTCAACCCAGCTCACGTACCCAGCTGGAAATGGCGAACAGCCATACCTGGTTTGGCGACAGCCCCAGGAT
>CAWASY010000071.1:0-8919 GCA_963784505.1 uncultured beta proteobacterium
GAGTATCGATGAAATCGCCCAGATGGGTCTGCTGGATATTCTGCCTGCATCCGCTAACAAACTGCATGCAATTCGCTTTCTAATGCAACAAGGTCAGTTTGAACGCAAAAACACCCTGTTTGCCGGCGACAGCGGCAACGATCTGGATGTGCTGCTTAGCGACATTCAGTCCGTGCTGGTCGCCAATGCAGACAGCGAGGTCAGGAGCCGGGCAGTCCATGCACCTGCACTGTATCTGGCAAAGGGCGACTATCTGGACATGAACGGCAATTACAGCGCCGGTATACTGGAAGGTGCAGCGCATTACTGGCCGGAAGTGGCTAACTGGCTGCATGAATTAAATTCGAAAGGCCACTGATGTACGAACAAGCCTCTCACTCACTACTCAATGAAATACTGATCGAACTCAAACCAGAAATCGGCAACATCAGACTCAGACACTTTTACACCCGTCTTGGGGCCAATTTTTACGCCATTCATTCCCTGTTTCATTTACTGTATGGCGATCGCCCGGACTTCAGGGAACAGATGGTCAGTCTGGTCGAAACGCTGGCCTCACGCTACATCGAACGCGCACCGCAGCTGAAAAAATCCGATCTTGAACGCGAAAAAAACTACAACTGGTTTTTAAGCCAAAAATGGGTCGGCATGGCGCTGTATTGCGATCGTTTTGCCGACAACCTGCAGGGCTTACGGGAAAAACTTCCCTATTTGCAGGAATTGGGCATCAACATGGTGCATATCATGCCCATTCTGGACTGCCCACCGGATGCCAGCGATGGCGGTTATGCAGTACGCGATTTTCAGAAGGTGGATGCACGCTACGGTAGCACCCGCGAAGTCGAAACCCTGGCCGCTACACTGATGAAACGCGACATGCTGCTGGTGCTGGATGTCGTGGTCAATCACACCTCGAACGAGCACAAATGGGCACAGCGCGCAAAAGCCGGCGAGCAGAAATATCAGGATTACTATTTCACCTTCGATGATCGCGAAATACCGGATATTTTCGAAGAAACCATGCCCGAAGTATTCCCTGACACCGCACCGGGCAACTTCACCTGGAATGCAGCCATGGGCAAATGGGTCATGACGGTATTCAACAATTACCAGTGGGACCTGAACTACCATAATCCGGCCGTGCTGATCGAAATGCTGGACATCATTTTGTTCTGGGCCAACAAAGGGGCGGATATCCTGCGTCTGGATGCGGTCGCCTTCCTGTGGAAGAAGATCGGTAGCGTATGCCAGAACGAGCGCGAAGCGCATTTGATCCTGCAACTGATGAAGGATTGCTGCCAGGTCACCGCACCTGGGGTGCTGTTCATCGCCGAGGCCATCGTCTCACCGGGCGAAATAGCCAAGTATTTTGGCGAAGACGCAATCAATGCCAAGGAATGCGAGATTGCCTACAATGCGACCTTCATGGCACTGCTGTGGGATGCGGTCGCCACCAAAAATGCCGTACTACTCAATCAGGGCCTCAAAAGCCTGCCCTACAAACTGGATCGGGCAACCTGGCTGAACTATGTGCGCTGCCATGACGATATTGGCCTGGGATTCGATGACAGTGACATCCGCCTGGCAGGCTACGATCCGACACAACACCGGCGTTTTTTAATCGACTATTTCACTGGAAAATTTTCCGGCACACCGGCGCGTGGCCTGCCTTTTGGCGAAAATCCGAAAACCGGCGATGCGCGCATCTCAGGGTCGCTCGCCTCCTTGGTCGGTCTGGAATCGGCACTGGAAAACCACGATGAGGCGGCTATTGATGACGCCATCAACACCATCCTGTTGCTGCACAGCATGATCCTGTCATTCGGCGGTATCCCGCTGCTATATTACGGTGATGCCATCGGCATGCTCAACAGTCTTGAATATCTGGCCGACCCCTCCAAGCGTGACGATAACCGCTGGGTTCATCGTTCAAATCTGAACTGGGATCAGGCCGAGCGCCGTCATCAAAGCGGCACAGTTGAAAACCGCATCTTCAACGGCCTGAAGAAACTGATCGCCAAGCGCAAGGAAATCGTGGCATTTGCCGATACCGACAACCGTCAATTGCTGGCGGTGGATAACCCCAAGCTGCTGGTATTTTCCAGAACGGATCCGCAAAACAGGTTTAACACTGTGCTGGTCGTGGCCAATTTCAACAACGTGTCGCAAATTCTGTCTGTTGATATGTTAAAATCAAACGGCTTTTTCCATCAGGGCAGTATGAAGGATATCTGCGGCGGCACACGTATCCCAGTGGAAAATGACACCATTCAGGTACCCCCCTTCACCTGTTACTGGCTAACCGATTAACACAGGGTAAGGTAGATGATCAAAAAATGTCTTTTTCCGGTAGCAGGCTACGGAACGCGTTTCCTGCCTGCTACCAAGGCACAACCCAAGGAAATGCTGCCCATCCTCACCAAGCCGTTAATCCAATATGGCGTGGAAGAAGCGCTGGCGGCGGATATCAAACTCATCTCCTTCGTCACCGGTCGCAACAAACGCGCCATTGAGGATCACTTCGACATCACTTACGAACTCGAAGACGTCATCTGCGGCACCAACAAGGAATGTCATCTGGCTGGCATACGGGGACTGATAGAGGCCTGTACCTTCTCCTACACGAGGCAAAACCAGATACTCGGCCTAGGAGATGCCATCCTGACCGGAGAGGCACTGATCGGCGCCCAGCCGTTTGGCGTGATACTGGCCGATGACCTGTGTGTGGATGACAACCGTGGCATCATGGCACAAATGGTGGCGGTCTATGAAAAATATCGTTGCAGCATCATCGCGGTGGAAGAAGTGCCTTTTGACGAGGTACATCACTATGGCATCATCAGCGGTAGTCAACTGGACGACGCACATATTCGTGTGGAACGTATGGTGGAAAAACCCCTGCCAGAGGACGCGCCATCCAACCTTGCCATGATCGGACGTTATATTCTGACGCCGGACATCTTCGACATCCTTAGAAATACGCCTGCTGGCAAGAACGGGGAAGTGCAAATCACCGATGCATTACAAAAACAGGCAGACAACGGACGAGTCATCGCTTATCGCTTCCAGGGTAGACGTTTCGATTGCGGCAGCATCAAGGGTTTTGTCGACGCGACCAATTTTTTCTTCAATAAAATGCTAGACGCACAACGATAATCAATGCAAACACGCCATACCAAGTCATTACACCCATGCTAAATTTTTTAAATTCATTCCAAATTCCCCATGAAGCCCTGCATATCACACTGATCCTGCTGATGGCCTGGCTGCTCTTGCGCCTGAGTCGCAAGCTCACACGATTGTTTCGCGACTACATGAACGCACATTCGGATTCAGCAGAAGAAGGCCGTCGCATCGAAACGCTGGCCCGGGTATTTCGCTATATCGCCAGCGTATCAATCTGGCTGCTGGCCATCATGCTGATACTGGGCGTCATCGGTATTTCCATCGCCCCCATCCTGGGTGCAGCCGGTGTGATGGGTATCGCGATCGGCTTTGGCGCACAAAGCCTGGTCAAGGATTATTTCAACGGATTTTTCCTGTTGCTGGAGAACCAGATCCGTCAGGGCGATGTCATCGAGGTTGCCGGCAAGAGCGGCCTGGTGGAAGATGTGACACTGCGTTATGTATGCCTGCGCGATTACGAGGGCAATGTACACTACATCCCGAATGGACTGATCACCACCGTCACCAACAAATCGCGCGGCTATGCCTATGGCGTGATCGATGTGAGCATCGCGTATCGTGAAAGCATAGATGAGGCCTGCACCGTGATGCGTGAAGTCGGTAGCGCAATGCGGACAGACGAGGACATCGGCGCCAAGATACTTGAGGATATCGACATCGCCGGTGTGCAGGAATGGGCAGATTCAGCCATCATCCTGCGCTGTCGTTTTAAAACCGTTGCGCTCGAACAATGGGGCGTACGCCGGGAATTTTTACGACGCCTGAAGGAAGCCTTCGATGCGCACGGCATTGAAATTCCTTTTCAGCATATGACCATCTACGCGGGACAGGACAAGCAAGGCAGCGCACCGGGTTTCCATGTCATCGCCCCGCCTGCCCAGTAAACAGCGAAACCACGACAGGTACAGTCGACTTCGCGAGTTCTGGCAAAATAACCTATAATTCCTAGCCGTACCAATGCTGGGAGTATGTATGTCAAAACAGGAAGTGGCACATGCAACACTGGACTCTATTCGAGTCGCACTGGCCTATCGATTTGATTTGCGCGCAGACCAGTCCGGTTTTGACGAGATAGACCGCAATATCCGCGATGGCGTCGAAGTCAAGGGCACCAATCTGTGGGTATTGATGCTGGCCATTTTTATCGCGTCTATCGGCTTGAATGTAAACTCCACCGCCGTCATCATCGGCGCGATGCTGGTCTCCCCGCTGATGGGTCCAATCATGGGTGTCGGCTATGGTGCGGCAATCAACGATTATCAGCTGATCAAGAAGGCGCTGGGCAACCTGCTGATTTCTTTTATCATCTCGCTATTCACCTCGACCTTTTATTTTCTGGTCAGCCCCCTGTCTGTCGCCCAATCCGAACTGCTGGCGCGCACCACGCCTTCCATTTGGGACGTGATGATCGCGCTGTTCGGCGGACTGGCCGGCATTATCGCCTCAACCCGGCGTGAAAAATCCAACGTCATTCCCGGTGTGGCCATTGCCACCGCGCTGATGCCGCCGCTATGCACCGCAGGCTTCGGTCTTGCCAACGGCTCGATGGATATGTTTTTTGGCGCGTTTTATCTGTTTTTGATCAACTGTGTATTCATCGCCTTCGCCACACTGATCGTGGTCAGCTATATTAATCCGCCCCACAAGCATTTTATTAGCGAAGCGGTGGAGCGCAAAATCAGGCGCTACATTTACATCGTGGTCTTCGCCACCGTGTTGCCCAGTGTGTATCTGGCTTACGGACTGGTGACCCGTGAACTATTCAATTCCCGTGCCCATGAATTTATCAAAAACGAGATGATGTTCACCAGCAGTTTCATCGCAAAACAGGAAGTTGACACAGACCAGCGCACCATAGAACTCACACTGGTTGGACAAAAGGTCAGCGACGAAAAGATAGCCGAGCTCTCCAAACGACTGGCAAGTTACAAGCTGAACAAAACAAAACTGGTACTGCACCAGACCGTCATCAAGGAACTGGATGAAGCATCGCTGAAAAAATCACTGCTCGCCGATGTCGTCAATTCAAATCAGCAGACATTCGATGTCAAAAACAAACAACTGCAAATCCTGCAAGATGAGCTCAACCGTTTGCGATTACAACAAAATCAGCGGGATGAACAATTAAAGGATCAGCAAAAGATATTTGACGAACTGGTGGCGCAATATCCGAAAATACAGAAAGTGGCAATCGCAACAACGCGGGAACAGCAGTTGGCCCCCGCAAAAGGCGAATCGGTATTGCTGCTGTACATCACCTCGAAACAGACCATTTCGCAGAGTGATCGCAAAAAAATCATCGCCTGGCTCAAGGTTAGAACCGGTGTAGCACAGGTCAAGCTCACGCTGGACAGCCACTGATTCGGGATTGCCTGTCGAACCGCCGGACGCAGGTGCGGCGGTTACCGTCAGCCCTGCTGATTGAGCGAGACCGCGAGGCTCCCTGAACGAATATGCAAATCGCGCTGCGGGAATGGGATTTCGATCTGGCGTATTCTCAGTTCATCCTCGATCGCCCATAAATACAGCGCCTGAGTTTTGGCAGGGGAGGCAATTGAATCAGGACCTACCCACACCACCAGTTCGAAATCCAGGCTGCTATCGCCAAAATTCACCAGCCACACGTCCGGTTCACGCCCCGGCGTCCTGAGCGTCGTGGCGATACTCAAAGCGGCAGCCACGGCCGCCTCCCTGACCTGATTCTTGTCCACGCCATAGGCGACGCCAAAAGGCACATGCAGACGTCGTGTGCGCTCGCCCAACGTCCAGTTGACCACGCGCCCGGTGATAAACTCGGAATTGGGCACGATGATGTCGATCGAATCCGTGGTCGTCACACGGGTATAGCGCAGATTGATTTCAACCACGCGCCCCATGACACCCGACTGCAAATCAACGAAATCGTCTACTTTGACGATTTTTTCGATCAGGATAATGATCCCGGAGACAAAATTGCTGATGATATTCTGCAAGCCGAAACCCACGCCTACGCCGACTGCACCGCCGATCACCGCAAAGCTGGCCATATTAAAGCCCAGATAACTCAGGCCGAACACCACACCGAGAATCCAGATCACATAGCGACCGATGCGACTTAGCGCATACCAACCATGACTCGCTTCGTCTTGCTGATCGCGCCCGATTCTGGCCAGCGCCGCTTCGAATATCAGACCGATACGCCACACAATCAACAGAATCAGGATCAGTCCGATCACGCGCAGCAGATCAATCTGGGTATTGGCAATGGAAAACCAGGGCAGCCGTGAGATTTCCATCAACTTGTTAACTATCTGTTGCAACACGTCCATGAATATCGACTCCCAATGTTTTAATCGTCCTTAACATTTTACACACTGCGCGCAACCCTCAGGGAAATAAAGCCAGTTTATGTTATAATTCACACTGTTAGACGCGGCATATTGCCGTTATCGGCCTGCCGATTAACCAAGATTGCCTGTCATGGATAGAAATTCCTGCGTGCAGGCGTCCCAAGAAAGAATCCGCATGACACAACACCGAGCCGCCTGGCGCGACTGGCTTTATCAAGTGATCTTCGAAGCCGACACACCCGCAGGAAAACTGTTTGACGTGGTGCTGGTGATCTTCATTGTAACCAGTGTGCTGGTGGTGATGCTCGACAGCGTTGCCTCTATACATGCGCAATGGGGCGAGGCGCTGCTGGTGCTAGAATGGCTGTTCACGGTCATCTTCACGCTCGAATATATCGCCCGTATCATCTCGATACACAAGCCTGCGAAATATATCTTCAGCTTCATGGGCATCATAGACCTGCTCTCGACTCTGCCCAGTTATCTGGCGCTGTTCATGGTCGGCGCAAATTATGCAATGAGTCTGAGGTTGTTGCGCCTGCTGCGCATCTTCCGGGTACTAAAACTGGCATATTATCTGGAAGAAAGCGCCGTAATAGCGCACGCGCTGGCAGCAAGTCGCCGAAAACTGCTGGTGTTTTTGCTCGCCATCGTGATGCTGGTCATGATACTGGGCACACTGATGTTTGCCGTAGAAGGGCCGGAAAATGGCTACACCAGCATTCCCGAATCCATTTACTGGGCGATCGTTACCATTACCACGGTCGGTTATGGCGACATTTCACCGAAAACACCGTTGGGGCAGGCCATCGCATCCATGGTCATGATACTGGGCTATGCCATCATCGCCGTTCCAACCGGTATCGTTACGGCCGAACTGACACGCAGCCAAACGGAAAATTTCAACGTGGCGATTGCCTGTCCTAGCTGTCTGAAAGAAGGCCATGCACAGGATGCACGCTATTGCCGCCACTGCGGCGGACATTTACTCGAACACGATAATATAGGACCTGAACATGCTTAGAAAAATTGCACTCACTGGCTGCTTGCTGCTGGGACTGACAACAAGCGGCATCCTGTTGGCCAAGACTGAATCCATCGCCTCTGCGGTTGTCGCGGCCTCTGCCGTGCAAGCCGCAGATACGGCCAACGGCTATCCGGTAAAACTGGCCGACGACGAACTGTTTGTGGTCCAAACCAGTCCGATCGCTTCACTCTCCGTGCAAAACCGGGCAAAGTTGATTACGGAAAATATCAAGTCCTTTGCCGACAGCCATGCCGATGACAAGGCGCTCAAAATAAAATCCATGCCCGATGGCGTCGCCATAGGCAATGACGAGCTCATTTTGCTGCTCATCACCGAACAGGATGCCGAAGCCGCAAATCAAACCGCCACGACACTGGCAACAAACATACTGGAGCGGCTGCACTTATTGATTGATGTGTACCGCAGCAAACACAGCTGGAAAACCTACACCATCGGCGCCACACTGACCGTTCTGTCCATTCTGGGATTGTGGCTGGCGCTATACTGGAACAACCGTGCCTTTACCTGGCTAAAAAGCCGGGTATCGGGTATGCACGAACATTGGGAAAACGGGCTTAAAATTAAGGGCGTCGAAGTACTATCCGCCATCAGGATCGAGCGCTTGGTGCAGTTCATACTCAAATCCCTGCGGCTATTTTCCATCCTGCTGTGCTGGTATTTCTTCCTGCCCTTGATCCTGAGCTTCTTCCCCGAAACGCGCAAATTGGGATTCCAGATATTCGATTATCTGCTAACCCCGTTCACGACGATATTCTCGACTGTCATCAAATATATCCCGAACCTGTTCTACATCTTCGTGATCGGCATGATTGCGTACTACGCCATCAAGCTGATCGCCTTTATCTTCGGCCTCATAGAACGGGGCGAGCTACATCTGGACTGGTTTCACGACGACTGGGCAGTCCCCACCTTCCAGATCGTGCGCTTTCTGGTCATCGTGACCGCCCTGATCAGCGCCTACCCCTATATCCCCGGGTCCAGCTCGGAAGCCTTCCAGGGAGTCGGTCTGGTACTCGGTGCGATCATTTCATTCGCCTCCTCCTCGGCCATCTCGAATATTGTAGCAGGCGTTATTCTGACCTATACCCGCGCCTTCAGACTCAATGACCGCATCAAGGTTGGCGACACCATAGGCGACGTGGTTGAAAAAACCCTGCTGGTCACGCGTATCAAAACCATCAAGCACGTGGTCGTGACCATCCCAAACTCGCTGGTAATGGGCGCGCAGATCATCAACTACAGCACATCGGCTGCCAAGGGCGCAGGCGTAATCTTGCACACCTCAATCACCATCGGCTATGACGTACCGTGGCAACAGGTACAAAAACTAATGATTGCGGCCGCGATCAACACCGA
>CAWASY010000072.1:0-14348 GCA_963784505.1 uncultured beta proteobacterium
CCACTCATTGCTGAACCGTCCAATTCGAATGGCATTGATATAGGGGTCATCGCTGGCGATCTTGCTGGTGAGTTGGTTCAGCGCTTCACCCGGTTCGACATTTTCAAGGTCTATGACCAGCCTGTCGGGATTTTCAACCGTAAACATCTTGTGTTGGATGGGCAGCTTTGATTCAAGCGTCAGCCGGGTGTAATCCTGCGCAGGCCAGATACGGGTTGCGAGGATTTCAATGGCAGCCTGTGTCTGGGGGAGCCACAGACACAGCAACACCGCAATCGCCATCTGCATGAACGTTCGCTGTATCAATGCTGCATTTATAACAGCTTTATACATGCTCTACCCATTGCGCTAATTCCTGTCAGGACGGCACGGCGCCCCTGCGATAATATGTCAATGTCAATAATCAGGTCGGCGGGCGGCACAGCGGCCTTGTCCGGCCATTCGATAAATAAAATATTTTTCCCATCAAACTCGTCACGGAATCCGGCAGACTCCCATTCCAGCTCATTGTTAAGCCGATACAAGTCAAAGTGACGCAAGTCTAACCCAGCAGCATGGTAGGGTTCAAGTAGTGTATAGGTAGGACTTTTTACGCGTCCGCTGTATCCCAAGGCATTTAAAACCCCTCGCACCAGGGCGGTTTTTCCTGCACCCAAATCGCCACGCAGATGAATGACCATGCCGGGCATCAGCGCGGATGCAATTTTGCGTGCAAGCGCGCCCGTTGCATTTTCATCCGCAAGGTTCAGTGTGATTCGGCTATCATCAGTGCTATGCACAATATAAGTTCTCAGTCGGGGCAGTATAAGGATCTCGCCAGTCATATACACATCTGGGCGAAGGAGCTGGGTTTTGACGCCGCAGGTATTGCCGATACTGATCTTTCCAGTGCGGAGCCGGGTCTTCTCGACTGGCTGGCTCAGGGCTTCAATGGCCAGATGGATTATATGGCAAAACACGGTCTCAAGCGTGTCCGTCCTGCAGATTTGCTGCCGGGTACGGTGCGCGTCATCAGTGTGCGCATGAATTATTTGCCGCCTTCTGCCAAAGATAGCTGGGCCGTGATGGCACAGGGTGAACGCGCTTTTATCTCCCGTTACGCACTGGGGCGTGATTATCACAAACTGATGCGAAAACGTCTGGCACTGCTGGCGGATAAAATACGCGAAGTTGTACCCGAATTGGAGGGGAGGGTGTTTGCCGACAGCGCGCCGGTGCAGGAAGTGGAACTTGCAAAAAAAGCGGGTCTGGGATGGCGGGGAAAGCATACGCTGCTGCTGTCACGCGAGGCGGGTTCTTGGTTTTTCCTGGGCGAAATTTACGTCAATCTTTCGTTGCCGGTGGATGCCCCCCGCACCGCGCATTGTGGCAGTTGTACCAGTTGCATTGCGATTTGTCCGACGCAGGCCATCATTGCGCCTTATCGGCTGGATGCCAGGCGTTGTATTTCCTACCTGACCATTGAACTCAAGGGCGCCATTCCGGCTGAGTTTCGTTCATTGATCGGCAACCGTATTTATGGGTGTGATGACTGCCAGTTGGTGTGTCCGTGGAATCGTTACGCGCAGACAACGGTTGAGCACGACTTTGCGGTACGTCATGGTTTGGATAACGCGGGACTGATTGAATTGTTTGCATGGGAAGAAGCGCAATTCAAGGAGAATCTGGCAGGCAGTGCGATTTATCGCATCGGTCATGAACAGTGGCTGCGCAATATTGCAGTGGCCATGGGCAATGCGCCAAAAACTGTCGAAATGCAGGCGGCGCTACAAACTCGCGCCAACCATCCCTCCGAACTGGTACGGGAACATGTGAGTTGGGCACTGGCGCAACAAGGACAATAGGCGCGAAGCAATGAGAAGCGCAAGCCATTATTTTTGGCCAAGAGGGCACGGATGCCCACATCACGCCCCTATTTATATCATCTTGTGTGTGCTTTTAGAAATGTGTGAGACGTTTCTCTATTCTGATGAAAAGTCCACCAAGGGGCTTTTTTGTCGCCGTTTAAGCGGCCACTTTTTTGCATTCCTTGGCGCAAGTGTTGCAAGAGTCCATACAGGCTTTGCATACTTCGTGTTTTTCGGCGTGTTTCTTGCAAGTATCTTCGCAATCACGGCAGGCATCCATCGCCACCTTGGCCAGTGGAGGTAGATACTTCGACGATTGATTGGCGACTTGTTGTAAAGCGGTACAGATTGCCAGCATCTGATTGACACTCTTCGCGCAGTCAGCCATTTCCTTCTCACCCATACCCATTAGCTCGATGCAGTGATTCAGGCAGACCTGGCCGCGCTGAATGCAGTCGGCGATGGCTGTGGTCAACGCCTGATTGCCTGCATCCATATGGTGGTGATGTTCATGCTCATCGGTAGCAAATGCGTTACTGGTCGCTGCTGCGGCAACAAGGGAAGCCGCGCCTAATAGTAATTCACGTCTGTTCATGACCTCTCTCCTGAGTGGTTAAAAATCGGCTTGCTTAACGGGTATGGCAAAGATCGCAAGGGTCTGAAGAAAAAACTCAATTTGTCTAATCGCAACAATACATACGATAAGACTCCATTGATTCCCCGCCACGCTACGGCAGCACAACCGCAAGGGCAGTCCCACGGGACTACATGAACAAGTTCATAAGCCCCTGAGTGAAGCTGCCAAGTGCGGCGTGAACGAGGCGCTGCGCGAGTTTCACGTTAACGATGCCGGATACTACTCTTGGCAATTAATACAAGGACGAAAAATTTTGCATAGAAAAAATACCTAACCAATTAGAGAAAATAGCAAAATTGTCAGTTTACTGCTCAATAATTAACGCTATTTTGAAGGTGCTTGCGCCGAAGCGGGTTTTTGCTATTGCTGTACCCATTCCAATGCTTCTTCGTAATCGGTAAACGCGCATACTTCGGCATCGACAAACAGGCGGGATATCCATGCTTGCCAGGTGAGCCACTGATTGTCGGTCACCACGGCGATTTTTGAAAAGTCGTGGTTGTGTTCGCGACTGAAGAATTTAATTTCTTCCCAGGCGACATCCACCGTGTAGTCGAGCATGGCGCGCAGATCGAACAACAGGTTGATCGTGCCGGTGGATTTGAGCTTGTACAGCGATTGCTCCTCGAACTCCTTGAAGTCGCTGAGGGTGAATTCGCCTATCACGGCTGCGTTGACCAGGTTGTCGGTTTGTTCGATGGTGATCATTTCTTGTCCTCTGATTGTATTTGAGACGGATGCGAAGGCGGCAGGCGTAAGCTTAGCACACCGCTGACGATGATGAGTGCCATCCCCATCCAGCTGGACAGCGACAGGACTTCATTCCACAGCCACATGCCGAACAGGCTGGCATAAACGATAGTGGTGTAGGCCAGGCTGCCTACCACCAGCGTCTTGCCGACCCGATAGGCGCGGGTCATGAATAGTTGTGCAAGGGTGGCCGTTGTCGCAAGTCCCATCAATATTGCAAAGCCGTGCCATGAGACCGGATGCATTTGGCTAAATAATAGCCAGATGCCGCTGACCAGCGATGCCATCAGACTGAAATAGAATACGGTGCGGGTATCCGGTTCTCCCAGTATGCCCAGTTGCTTGACGTTCAGATAGGCCACGCCTGCCAGCAAGCCTGAAGTCAGACCCATCAGGCCGGTTAATAGCTGGTCGTGCTGCAAGGTTGGGTGTAGCAGCAATACGACGCCGCAAAATCCCAGCCCGATTGCGAGGGTGACCGGCAGATGGAATTTATCCTTGAATACCAGCATGGAAAGCAGGGTCAGGAACATCGGCGCGGTGTAGTTGAGCGTAATCGCGGTGGCCAGGGGAAGGCGGGTGATGCAATAGAAAAACAGGATCAGCGCGACCGTGCCGGACAGGCCGCGCGCCAGATGGCTGCGAAAGTGGCGTGTTTTAAGCGGTACGCGCTGGGTGCGCATAATCAGATACATAATCAGCAGGCCGATGAAGCAACGGTAGAATACCAGTTCGACATGCGAAAAATGCGCGGCGCCCAGTTTGACGAACACCCCCATGCAGGCGAATAAAAAACCTGCGAGCAGCATCCACAGTGAGCCCATGCCGGTTGGCCGTATGGGGCTCAGAGGTGGGAGCCGAGGTTGCGGCGCAGGTACTCGTGAAAATGAAGCATGCCGTCTTCGGTGGGTGACTGGTAGGGGCCGTGTTCCTCAATGCCGCGCCCATAGAGGGACTTTCGTCCTTGATTCATGCGCAGACAGATGATGTCGTCTTCAACGGCCGTTTCGTTGTAGGCGCGCTGTTCGGCTTCGACATATTCCCGCTCGAACAATACGATGTCTTCCAGATAATAGAATTCGACGATATTGGTGCACGATTCCGCGCCGCGCGGGATCAGCGTGCTGATGACCAGCGTGCCCGGATACCACTCGACCATGATGTTGGGGTAGTAGGTCAGCCAGATCGCGCCGTATTTGGGTAGTTTCCCGCCGTGATAGCGCAGTACCTGTTCCTGCCAGTCACCGTAGGCCTGGCTGCCGACACGTTTCAGGGCATTTTTGATGCCCACGGTCTGGACGCTGTATTGCTCGCCGAATTCCCATTTCAGGTTTTCGCAGTCCACGAAGTTGCCAAGTCCAGGATGGAAGGGCACGACATGGTAGTCTTCCAGATACACTTCGATGAAGGTCTTCCAGTTGAATGCGTATTCGTCCACCTGCACGCGATCAAGCATATAGCCTGAAAAATCAAGATCCTGCATCACGCCGACTTTAGCCAGATCTTTTGCGATGTCGCGTTTGCCAGAGAACAGCATGCCGTTCCAGTTTTGCAGCGGGGATTTATTCAGGTGCAAACAGGGGTTGGCGGGGAAGTGCGGGGCACCCAACAGCTCGCCATCCGTTTTGTAGGTCCAGCGGTGCAGTGGGCAGATAATGTGCTGTGCGTTGCCGCGACCCTGTAGCATGGTAGCCTGACGGTGGCGGCAAATGTTGGACAGTAGTTCCACGCCGTTGGGGTTGCGCACCAGCATTTGTGCTTCGTCGCGCAGCACCTGATAATCACCCATATTGGGTACCATCAATTCATGACCGACGTAGTTCGGCCCTTGTTCGAACAGTATGCGCTGTTCCAATTCAAGTATTTTTGGGTCAAAGTACCAGCCAAGCGGGGGTTGAACCTGGGCTGCGGCGAGTTGTTTCAGGTTAGTGATATTGGACAAGTCCACTCATCCTTCAATAGCGAATACATTTGTTAGGGGAAAGGGGGCGATTTTCCCCTAAATCAGGGGGGAGGGCAACAAAAATTGGCTCATACAGGGTGCGTTGGGTAAAATAGGGTTTCTTACCATTTCAGAAAATCTAAATGACCGGAAAATCCCAAAAATCACCGGGCTACGAGTCGGCAATCGTTGAGCTTGAGCAACTGGTGGCAGATATGGAAGCGGGAAAATTGTCGCTGGAAGATTCGCTCACTGCCTACAAGCGAGGTGCCGAGCTACTGACTTTTTGCCGCTCGCGTCTGGACGACGCGCAGCAGCAGATCCGCGTACTCGAAGAGGGTGTGCTGAAGGAGCTGGTCGTGGGTGATCCTTCGGCGGCGAGCCCATTCGAACGGCCAGGACAGCTTTCTTCGACAACATCGGGACAAACTACATGATGGACATTGATTTTAATAACTGGGCTGCGTCCCATCAGCGTCGTTTCGAAGCGGTGTTGCGGGAGGTGTTGCCGCAAGCGGATATTTCACCACAGCGTCTGCATCAGGCAATGCGATATGCCGTGCTGGAGGGGGGCAAGCGTGTGCGCCCCCTGCTGGCCTTCGCTGCCGGTGAGCTGGCATGCGCCGAAGAGAATCGCGTCAATATTGCGGCAGCGGCAGTAGAACTGATTCATGCCTATTCGCTGGTGCACGACGATATGCCGTGCATGGACGACGATGTGTTGCGTCGTGGCAAACCAACCTGCCATGTGCAGTATGATGAAGCCACCGCCTTGCTGGTCGGTGACAGTTTGCAAACGCTGGCATTTCAATTGCTGGCCGAACATCATTTGTGCGATGACGGACGTGGGCAGCTGGACATGATCAAGCTGCTGGCGAGCGCTTCCGGTTCACGTGGCATGGCAGGCGGGCAGGCGATTGATCTTGCCAGTGTCGGCAAACAGCTTGATTTGCCTGAGCTTGAAAACATGCATATCCACAAAACGGGTGCACTGATTCGTGCCGCCGTGTTATTGGGGGCGTATTGTGGGAAGGTGACACCGACACAGTTGGACAGGCTGGATCATTTCGGAAAATGTGTCGGATTGGCCTTTCAGGTAGTGGATGATGTGCTCGATTCGGAGGCGGATACTGCAACGCTGGGCAAGACGGCAGGCAAGGATGCCGATGCCAACAAGCCTACCTATGTGACTTTGCTGGGGGTGTCGGCTGCACGCAACATGGCACAGAATCTGCATCGTGAGGCGCATGAGGCGCTTGAAGAATTTGGCGATTCGGCTGGCCGTCTGCGGGAGTTGGCTGATTTTATTGTGTTAAGAAAGTTTTGATGTATTCATTGCTCGATACGGTTAATAGCCCTGAAGAATTGCGTTGCCTGCCACGCGAGAAATTGCCGCAGCTGGCGCGTGAGTTGCGCGAATTTCTGGTTGAATCGGTTAGCAAGACGGGCGGACACCTGTCTTCCAATCTCGGTACCATCGAGCTGACCATCGCGTTGCACACGATTTATAATACGCCGGATGACCGACTGGTTTGGGATGTTGGCCATCAGACTTATGCGCACAAGATACTCACCGGGCGTCGCGCTGCGATGAGTACCTTGCGCATGGCGGGTGGCATGGCAGGATTTCCAAAACGCGATGAAAGTCCCTACGATACCTTCGGTACTGGGCATTCCAGTACCTCGATTTCAGCGGCATTGGGCATGGCCGTGGCGGCAAAACTGGCCGGATCACAACGGCGCTCGGTTGCCATTATCGGCGATGGCGCAATGACCGGCGGCATGGCCTTCGAAGCGCTCAACAATGCCGGGGCGATGAATGCGAATCTGCTGGTGATCCTCAATGATAACGATATGTCCATATCGCGCCCGGTCGGTGCGCTGAATAACTATCTGGCCAGATTGATGTCGGGGCGTTTTTATGCTGCGATGCGTCGCAGTAGCGAAAAGGTGCTCAAGGGCATGCCGCCGGTGCTGGAGTTTGCCAAGCGCGCCGAGGAGCATGTCAAGGGCATGGTGACGCCGAGCACGATGTTCGAGGAGTTTGGTTTTAATTATATCGGCCCGGTTGACGGGCATGATCTTGAAGCGCTGCTCGACACGCTGGACAACATACGTGAGCTGGAAGGCCCGCAGTTTTTGCATGTCGTTACGCAAAAGGGGCGCGGTTACGCGCTGGCAGAAGCGGATTGTCTGCTTTATCACGGGGTGAGCAAATTCGACCGCGACAATGGTATTGTGCAAAATCAGGCAGGCAAACCGACCTATACTCAGGTATTTGGACAGTGGTTGTGTGATATGGCCGAACAGGATGCGCGGGTAGTCGGCATTACCCCTGCCATGTGCGAAGGTTCGGGTATGGCTGAATTTGCTACGAAATTTCCCAAGCGGTATTTTGATGTGGGTATTGCCGAGCAGCATGCGTTGACTTTCGCGGCGGGTCTGGCCTGCGATGGCTACAAGCCGGTGGTGGCGATTTATTCGACTTTCCTGCAACGTGCCTACGATCAGTTGATACACGATATTGCCATCCAGAATTTGCCGGTGGTGTTTGCAATTGACCGGGGCGGTCTGGTCGGGGCGGATGGCGCAACGCATGCCGGCAGTTTTGATCTGTCCTTTTTGCGCTGCATCCCGAACATGACGGTGATGGCGCCTGCCGATGAAAACGAGTGCCGCCAGATGTTGTATACGGCGATTACCCTCGATACTCCCTGTGCAGTGCGCTATCCGCGTGGCACGGGGCCTGGCCTGGCGATAGAGTCTGATATGCAGGCGTTGCCTGTGGGGCGTGGGCAGGTTCGTCGCGAAGGGGGGCGTGTGGCCATACTGGCTTTTGGTTCGATGTTGAAACCCGCGCTGGCAGCGGCCGAGCAAATCGATGCGACGGTAGTGAATATGCGCTTCGTCAAACCGCTGGATGTGGCGTTGGTGTTGCAGATGGCGGCAAGGCATGAATTGCTGGTCACGGTAGAGGAAAACACCGTGCAGGGCGGGGCGGGCAGTGCCGTTGCCGAGTGTCTGGTGCAGCATGGCGTGTCAATTCCCATGCTGCAATTGGGCTTGCCTGATCGGTTCATCGAACAGGGAGAGCCTGCGCAAATGCTGGCCGATTGCGGTCTGGATGCAACCGGACTGATCGCCTCGATACAAAAAAAATTGGTTGAGTAATTTTGTCGGGTTATAATACCCTTTACCTGCAATCTGATAGAAAGCTGTTTATGAATTCCACTCAATCCAAACCCATTGCCGATGTGCAGAACCTGGCGGATATGCGACAGATTGCGATTAATCGCGTTGGTATCAAGGGTATCCGCCATCCGGTGATGGTTCAGGACAAGAGCATGGGGGTGCAACACACTATTGCTACCTTCAATATGTATGTGCATCTGCCGCATAATTTCAAGGGGACGCATATGTCGCGTTTTGTCGAGATACTCAATCGGCATGAACGCGAAATTTCCGTCGAATCGTATGCAATCATCCTGAAGGAAATGGTTGAATTGCTGGAGGCGGAGTCCGGTTTTATCGAGATGAATTTTCCGTATTTCGTTAACAAGACCGCGCCTGTTTCCGGCGTGCAAAGTCTGCTTGATTATGATGTTACGCTGATCGGCGAAATGAAGGGCGGCAAATCCAGTGTTACGATGAAGGTGCTGGTGCCAGTCACCAGTCTTTGCCCATGCTCCAAGAAAATTTCCGAACGGGGTGCGCACAATCAGCGTTCGCACGTGACCATCACCTTGCGCACCAATCGTTTCGTCTGGATCGAGGATGTGGTGCGCATCGCCGAGGAGCAGGCATCGTGCGAACTGTATGGTCTGCTTAAGCGCCCGGATGAAAAGTATGTCACCGAACGTGCCTACGACAATCCCAAGTTCGTCGAGGATATGGTGCGTGATGTGGCTGCTGTGCTCAATGCGGATCAGCGCATCGATGCTTATATTGTTGAGTCTGAGAACTTTGAGTCGATCCATAACCATTCTGCTTATGCGCTGATCGAACGGGATAAAACCAAGGATATGTGAAGGGGGAAGAGGGAAGGGGTAAATTGCGCGCACCACCCTTCAGTCTTCTCTCTTCACCCTACTTTCGAGAATGAAGCCCATTGCCATCTTTCGCCATGTTGCAGTTGAAGGGCCGGGATTTCTGGTCGAGTTTCTGGATGCGCGCCATATTCCCTGGCAACTGATCTGTATCGACGAGGGCGATACCGTGCCGTCGTCGGCCAGCGCCTATTCCGCTCTGGTGTTCATGGGCGGGCCGATGAGCGTGAATGACGATCTGCCTTGGATTTCCCGGGAACTGGCGCTGATACGCGATGCAGTTTCGCAGGGCATTCCGGTGCTGGGCCATTGTCTGGGTGCGCAACTCATCTCGAAGGCATTGTGCGCTATCGTGACCAGAAATCCAGTGAAGGAGATAGGCTGGGGCGAAGTGACCGTTGCCGCTAACCCGACAGCCGCCAACTGGTTCGGCGATATTCAATCCTTTCAGGCTTTTCACTGGCATGGAGAGACGTTCTCATTGCCGCAAGGCGCCGTTCGGCTGTTGTCTAGTGAGCATTGTTTTAATCAGGGCTACGCCATCGGCCCGCATCTTGCACTGCAATGCCATATCGAGATGACGCCTGAGATGATAGTCAAATGGTGTGAAGTGGGCGCGGATGAAATTGCCGAAAGCCACGCGAGTCCTGCGGTGCAGGCAGCAGAACAAATGCAGCAGCAAATGACGGGTTATTTGCCAGCCATGCAACAGGTCGCCTTGAAACTCTATACCCAATGGCTAGTCGGTATGAAGTCATGACGTTGCTCGACACCATACAAAATGCCAGATTATCAGGCGCTACGCGGTTAGACTTGTCGTGCGGCCTGACGCATTTTCCGGAAGAAATTTACGCGTTGGCCGATACGCTGGAAATTCTCAATCTGTCCGGTAATGCCCTGACCAGCCTGCCGGACGATTTGCTACGCCTGCACAGGTTGCGGGTAATCTTCTGCTCCGATAACCGCTTTACGCACCTGCCCGAGGTGCTGGGGCGCTGCCCTAATCTTGAAATGGTGGGATTCAAAACCAACCAGATTTGCCATTTGTCAGCGGATTCGCTGCCTGTTAATTTGCGTTGGCTGATACTCACCGATAATCAGTTAACTTCCTTGCCCCCCGAACTGGGACGTTGCACAAAATTACAAAAGCTCATGCTGGCAGGCAATCAGTTGCAGCATTTGCCCATTGAGATGGTGGCTTGCCGGAATCTGGAATTGCTGCGCATCTCGGCCAATTGTTTTGAATCGCTGCCTGACTGGTTGTTGTCATTACCACGGCTGGCCTGGCTAGCATTTGCCGGCAATCCGTTTGCTCAAGGCTGTGAGGTAGTGACACAGTTGCCGGTCAAGCTGATCGAGTGGAATAGGCTGGCATTGCAGCACAAGCTGGGTGAAGGCGCGTCAGGCATTATTCATCAGGCCACCTGGCAGTGCGAAGATGAAATTCCGGTTGCTGTGAAATTGTTCAAGGGTGCACTGACTAGCGATGGGTTGCCCGCCAGCGAGAAGGCCGCATGCATTGCGGCGGGTATACACCCTAATCTTATTTCGGTGCATGGCAAAATAAGCGGTCATCCAGACGGTACGCTGGGGCTGGTGATGCCGCTGGTGGACGCGAGTTTCAGGAATCTGGCAAGCCCGCCCAGTCTGGATTCCTGTACGCGTGATATTTATCCGGTGGATGCGAAGTTTTCCCTCGATACCGTGCTGGCGATCGCGCAGGGTATTGCCGCTGCGGCAGGACATTTACACGAGCAGGGCATCCTGCACGGCGACCTGTATGCGCACAATATTCTGTGGGACGGACAGATCGATTGCCTGCTCGGTGATTTCGGGGCGGCTTCCTTTATTTCAGACGAGCGCGTATCTCACGCGCTTGAACGCATTGAAGTGCGTGCCTTTTCCTGTTTGCTGGAGGAATTGACAGATCGTTGTGAAGACAGGTCGATGACTGCCGATCTGTTGGCATTGCAGCAACGCTGCGCGCAGAGCGATATCGCAGCGCGTCCGTCTTTCTCCAGGATTGTTGAGATACTGGCGCAGTTGAGCGAGAAAAATCAGTCGTAATCGACGTCCTGCTCGATACCTGCATAGCCTTGCTGTATTTCCCCTACCACCGTCTTGATGGCGGTTTTGGAAAGTATCTTTTTGATGATCGTTGTTCGGTATTCAACCATGCGTTCACGCAGCAGGGGCTGATATTTTGCAGGCGTTTTTGCAAGCCATGTCTGACAGTTCGCCTCTATATCGGGTACCGTGGTGCGAACACGCCGTATCAGGTTTTCAATATCCTTTTGTCCGGTGCGTGACACGATGCGCCCGTCGTCCCCGATTGCGAAGATGACCGCAACGGCAATGACGGCATAGGCATCCAGTTCAGTATCCCGGATTGCACCTGTGTGGTGGTTGGCGCGTAACCATCTGGCGCAATCAACTATGAGCTGATTTTCCTGTCGTACCGTCAATTCCCTTTGGTAGTCTTCATCTCCTGCCCAGGGCATATCTGGTTCAGCATGGCATAACTGGCTAAAAAGTGCCTTGATTTCGCGTTGTTGTACCTGCGGCACGTTGTCAAAATCCGAGCGCATGGTATGACTGGGCAGGCCAGCGAGCTGCTTGATATGCCGAAATCCCATCTGGAAAACCTGCTCGGCACCCTGATTCAGCAAAAAGGCCAGTTCTGTTTCCGGATCATGCGCGATGTCTACGAGACCCAGCCCCAATGAGATACATCCTGTGGTCAGGCGCTGGGCTTGCTGCAGGCCTTCTGCCGTTCTGTCATTGGTGAATTTGCGTGCCACCAGCACCGTGATGCCGGCTAGTTCCTGCGCCAGTTCCTGCGCAGCCTTGTCCGGGTTTGTACGGCGGGCAAGCGCTTCAATTGCGCGCAGCAGTTGGGGGGCACGTGTGTTGTAGCTGGCAAGCGTCATGGTCGTTTAAAACAGGTCATTCAAAAATATCCTCGCCCAGGCTGAATTTGCTACTTGTGGTGCGGCCCGGTTTGACAGGCACCTGACGGCGCAAGCGTTGCAGCAATTCCTGCGTGCTGCGAGGCGTTGCATAGTCGAAGCCGTATTTCTCCTCTTCATCCTCGTTGCGTACATGTAATTCATTTTCGCCCGGTTGCCAGTCGGGGAAGAGTTCGAGCAGTACGCGATCCCATGCATCCGTATCTGTGCGTGCTATTGCCAGTGCCAGTGGAATGATATCGTGATCGCTAGATGTCTGACCGCAGTTAAAAGCGCCGCGATGGTAGATTTCGTTGGACAGTTCGATGATTTCACCCAGGGCGGTCGAGAACAGGGCCGCAAATGCGGTCGTTCCCCAGTCAGTGGACAAGGCCTCATGGATCAAGGCAGCGCGCCTGTCCAGATCGTCGCTGGCAAACAACACCCCGTGTATATGTGCAAACAAGGATTCGGCCAGAAATTCGGGTTCATCCTCGATCTGTTCTTCATTCCAGACAGCGGCAAAATAGGCCAGACTTTGCGCCCAGACTTCAGGGGGAATCAGCAAGGTTGCCAGCGACAGCTTGCCGCCATCGAAAGCGGCCAGATGCATGGCAGCGACTTGAGGCTCCATATTTTCAAGTATCTCGACGATGGCAAGATCGCCATGTACTTCGGCAACGTCGCTCAAGGTTTCTTCGGCGTGATCAGTCGAGCCTGCCAGCACCAGTTCGGTCACGGCGCGGCTGATTGTGGGAAGGTTGGATTTATCAGGCATTCCTGTCTCCGTTTGCATCAAATAGATGTTCTATGTCGTGACCGGCTTCGAGTTGATCTTCATCGTCGTCATCGTCGCCTTCACTCTTTTGCAGTGTTTCGAGCGAGTGATCTTCTTGTGTCCAGCGTTTTGGGTGCTTGTACAAAAAGGCGGTGAGTATGGCTTTGCGAGCCAATTGTGGATTGTCGGCAGTCACCTTGACGGCTGCCTGGACAGCTATTTCGTTTTTGCATGAGACACATTCGAGCACGCTGGCGGCATCGCCCTGTGCGTAGTGTTCGCATTCGGACAGCAGTTTGATCGGATCGTTGAATATTAGTTCGTCAACCAGCGCGAAGCTAAGCAGATTCACATCGTCAATTTCTGAGCCACGCGCAAATTCTAAGAGCAGCGCATTGATGACCTTGGCATAGCCCCGCCTGTCGGGCGGATCGCCTAATGTGTCTTCGATCTGGATGCCCAGTTCACGTGACTGGTAGGCGAATTCTGGATGTATTTTTTTCATGGCTGTGTTTAATGTAATGATTCATCAGGTAGTAATATTCCACAACGCGCGAACAGCGAGTGCCACAACTGGAGGGATTCAGCGGCCGGATCGATGAGGATACGGTTGCTAAGACTTTGATTGTAATCGGCCCGTTTTTTCGGATCGGATAATAATTCATAGGCGGTTTTGATCGCATTGAAGCGGATCGCTGCCCTTGGATCATCGCTCCTGTCCGGGTGATGACGCATCGCCTGCGAGCGGTACGCCATTTTGATCTCTTCGTCTGACGCGGCGACCGACAGGCCGAGGATATGGTATGGATTTTCCAATGTATGCCTCCCGTTAATCGGGTATTTTACACCAGAGTGTATCAGGGAAACGGGTTGTGAATATTCTGATGATCATGACAACAGACCTAATAGGCGCATCGCATGATCGGTGCAGTCATTTGCCAGTGCGATGTTAGCCATGCGCTGGCTGCATTTGGAATGAATGTGTTGCCAAGTTGGGTGCGTTAGCGGTGGATTTGTGGCAGATTAAACGCCGATTGCGTCGAAGTGACCAAGCCCACCGATGTTAGCTATTCTGAAATTTAGACTGCGCCCGCCATTTGGTTCGCCTGTTCTGGAACCTGATCAATTTCATCCTGAATTTGTTCGGCTTTCCGTTCCCGCTGCCGCCTACGTACCCTTTGTCCAAACCGGCAATCTGGTCTTTCTGAGCGGACACATCGCGAAAAAAGACGGCAAACCGTGGGTCGGGCAGTTGGGCAAGAACCTGCAAACCGAGGACGGCAAGGCGGCGGCCAGAGCCATTGCCGCCATCGACCTGATAGGCACGCTGCACGCAGCCGTGGGGATCTCAACCGCGTCGAGCGAATTGTCAAACTCATGTCGCTGGTCAACTCAAGCCC